>NZ_JBAMDH010000003.1:0-181387 GCF_036961685.1 Massilia sp. DD77 | reverse complement strand
TCCGCAGCGGCCGGCGGCGGCGCACACCAGGTCTTCTACCTGCCGCGCCTGCGCGCCGACCTGCCCAGGGGCAGCCTGTCGCGGGGCGATGAAACCACGCTCGACCTGCTGTCGCGCATTTTCGAGACCGTCCTGCTGGACGAGAGCATTCCCCCCGAGACGCGCGGCCTGATCGAATTCCTGCAGGTGCCGGTGCTCAAGGCGGCGCTGCGCGACCGCAGCTTCTTCTTCGAGGAAGCCCACCCGGCGCGGCGCATGCTGGACCTGCTGTCGAAAGCCGGCTGGGAGCAGCCGCAGGGCGCGGACGACCCCTTGCTGCGCGCCATGCGCAGCAGCGTCGGCCGCATCGCCGCCCAGGACCAGCCCGAGTTCGCGGCCGCCGTGGCCGAGCTGGAAGCCGGACTGGCGGCGCGCGAACAGGCCGAGCAGGCGGCGATCGCGGGCCCGATCGCCCAGGCGACCCGGATCGAGAAGCAGGCCGCGGCCCAGCGCAGCGCCCGGCGCGCCATCGCGGTGCGCCTGGCGGGCGAAGAGCTTGCCGCCTTCGTGTCCGGCTTCCTGGAGCAGCGCTGGACCCCGGTGCTGACCTTTGCCTACAGCATCGAGGACAGCAAGCCGGGCGCGGTCGACAACGCCACCCGCGCCATGGACGACCTGGTCTGGAGCGTCAAGCCCAAGGCCACGCAGGAGCAGCGCAAGGCCCTGATCAAGTCGCTGCCCGGCCTGCTCACCACCCTCAACAAGTGGCTGGACGCGGTGCGCTGGCAGGATGCCGAGCGCCTGCAGTTCTTCGCCGAACTGGCCGAATACCACGCTTCCATCGTGCGCGCCCCGATCGAGGTCTCGCCCGAGCGCCAGCTGGAACTGGCGGTCGAAGCCGCCCAGCAGGACGCGCTGCGCCGCATCGCCCGCGAGCAGGCCGAGGCTGCCGGCCTGGAGGCCGAGGAGGCCGACCCGGCCGCGGCCGCGCTGGCGGCGCTGGAACGCGGCATGCGCCTCGAGTTCTCCGGTGGCGGCGGCGTGCGCAAGGTCAAGCTGGCCTGGGTCAGCCCGCTGCGCAGCCTGTTCATCTTCTCCGGCGCCGGGCGCCAGGAAGCGTTCTCGCTGCCCGCCGAGCGCCTGGCGGAAGCCTTCCGCAGCGGCAGCATCAAGGTGCTCGCGCCGGAAGGCGTGGTCGGCCGGGTGCTGAGCGAAGCGGTGGCGGTCAATGATGCCGGCGCCGAGGCAGCGTAGGGTCGGCGGCTGCGCCGCCGACGCGTTCAAGCCACGTCTCGCGGCCCGTGCGCGAGGACGAAGGGGTTAACTATCACCGCGTGGACGGGGGGGGCTACGCGCCCGGCCCACCCTACGTGTTTCCCGGTCAACGATTCTTGCTCATGCAGCAAGCAAGCGATGATATGATGCGGTTTTATCGCTAGCTACACTGCCGAAGGAACGTGCGCCTCTCCTCCATTAAATTGTCGGGATTCAAGTCTTTCGTCGATCCCACCAATTTCCAGGTGCCGGGACAGCTCGTCGGCGTGGTCGGTCCGAATGGCTGCGGCAAGTCCAACATCATCGACGCGGTGCGCTGGGTGCTGGGCGAATCCAAGGCCTCCGAGCTGCGCGGCGAGTCGATGCAGGACGTGATCTTCAACGGCTCCACCCACCGCAAGCCGGCCGGGCGCGCCTCGGTCGAACTGGTGTTCGACAACAGCGCCGGCAAGGCGGCCGGGCAGTGGGGCCAGTACGCCGAGATCGCGGTCAAGCGTACCCTGACGCGCGACGGCACCTCCACCTACTACATCAACAGCCAGCCGGTACGCCGGCGCGACATCCAGGACATCTTCCTCGGTACCGGCCTGGGGCCGCGCGCCTATGCCATCATCGGCCAGGGCATGATCGCCCGCATCATCGAATCGCGCCCGGAAGAACTGCGCGTGTTCCTCGAGGAAGCCGCGGGTGTCTCCAAGTACAAGGAGCGCCGCCGCGAGACCGAGAACCGCCTGTCCGACACGCGCGAGAACCTGCTGCGCGTCGAAGACATCCTGCGCGAACTGAACGCCAACCTGGACAAGCTCGAAGCGCAGGCGGCGGTGGCCAACCGCTTCCACCAGCTGCAGGCCGACCAGGAGGAAAAGCAGAAGCTGCTCTGGCTGCTGCGCAAGAACGAAGCCAAGGCCGAGCAGGTCCGCTTCTTCAAGGAGATGGAGGAAGCCCAGACCGGCCTCGAGGAACAGACGGCCAAGCTGCGCAGCGTGGAACTGGACCTGGAGCACATGCGCCAGTCCCACTTCGCCACCGGCGACCGCCTGCACCAGGCGCAGGGCGCGCTGTACCAGACCAATTCCGAGATCGGCAGCCTGGAGGCCCAGATCAAGTTCGTGGTCGAATCGCGCACGCGCCTGCAGAACCAGCTCGGCAGCCTGAGCGCCCAGCGCGACCAGTGGCTGGCCCAGGAGCAGGAAACCCGCGAGCAGCTGGAGGAAGCCGAGATGAACCTCGAGGAACTGGCTGCGCGCGCCGAAGGCGCCCAGATCGCGGTCGAGGTTCATAACGAGCGCTTGCCCGAGCTCGAAAGCGCCTGGCGCGCGGCCCAGGAAAAGTCGACGGAATCGCGCGCCCGCATCATGCAGGTGCAGCAGCGCATCGAACTGTCCTCGGCCCACCAGCGCAACGCCGCCGGCATCCTGACTAATCTGGCCGCGCGGCGCGAGCGCCTGCAGCAGGAACGCAACGGCCTGAACCTGCCCGACAGCGCCACCCTCGACAACCTGCGCATGCAGCTCGAGGAAAAGCAGCTGGCCCTGGAAGAGCAGACCATGCTGCTGGACGACGCCACGGCGCGCCAGGACGCGGTGGAGCAGGAGCGCAAGGACGCCCACGCGCAGGTCCAGGGCGAAAGCGCCGCCAGCGCCCAGCTGGAAGCGCGCCTGCAGGCCCTGCGCCAGATGCAGGACCGGGTGCAAACCCAGGGCAAGGTCCAGCCCTGGCTGGAAAAGCACGAGCTGTCGAAGCTGCCGCGCCTGTGGCAGAAGCTCGACATCGACGAGGGCTGGGAGACCGCCCTCGAAGCCGTGCTGCGTGAACGCTCGAACGCGCTGGAGATGTCGAACATCGACTGGGCCAAGGCCTTCTTCGGCGATGCGCCGCCGGCGCGCCTGGCGCTGTATGCGCCGCAGCCGGGGGCGCCCGCGGCCGCCGAGGTGCCAGGACTGAAGCCCCTGGCCAGTTTGCTGCGCCTGAACGACCCCGGCGTGCGCGGCGTCCTGAACGACTGGCTGCACCATGTGTTCGTGGCCGAGCATACGGCCGACGCCTTTGCCGAACGCGGCCGCCTGCCGCAAGGCGGCAGCTTCGTCACCCGCCAGGGCCACATCGTGACCCGGTCCGCGGTGCGCTTCCACGCGCCGGACGCCGAGCAGGACGGGATGCTGGCGCGCCAGCACGAGATCGACAACACGACCAAGCAACTGCGCGCCCAGGCCTTGCTGGCGGACGAGGCGCGCGCCCGCGCCGTCCGCGCCGACGCCGCCGTCACCGACCTGTCGCGCCGCCTGCAGGATGCGCGCCAGCGCGTGGGCAGCCTGACGCGCGAGGTGCATGCGCTGCAGATCGAGGTGCTCAAGCAGAGCGAGATCGAAGCCCGCTTCAACCAGCGCAGCGGGCAGATCGCGGCGGATCTCTCCGAGATCGCCGCCCAGGAAGCCGAGCAGCGCCAGGCCGCCGCCGAGGCGGAGCAGGAATTCGAGCAGCTCGACATGGAACTGGCCGAGCTGCAGGGCGCACACGAGGACGGCCAGACCGCCTTCCTCGAGCGCGAACAGATGCTGGCCCAGGCGCGCGAGAAACTGCGGGAGCTCGAACGCAGCGCCCAGGAAGCCCAGTTCGCGGAGCGCTCGCAGCGCGCCCGCATCGAGGAGCTGCGCCGCACCATCGCCACCGCCGCCACCCAGGCGGAGCAGGTGGCCGCCAGCCTGGCCCAGGGCCGGCTCGAACTCGACGCGCTGGAAGCCGGCACCGCCCACGAGGGCCTGCAGGCGTTGCTGGACCGCCGCAGCGCCCAGGAGCGCGCCCTGGCCGACGCGCGCCATGAACTCGACCAGATCACCCAGCAGCTGCGCCACGCCGAGGAAAGCCGCATGCAGGCCGAGCGCAGCCTGCAGCCGCAGCGCGACCGCATCACCGAAATGCAGCTCAAAGAGCAGGCCGCGCGCCTGAACCAGGAGCAGTTCGCGGAAGCCCTGGCCGCCACCGGCGCCGACGAAGCCGCTGTCGCCGCGCTGGCCGAAAAACTCGACCCGGAGATGAAACCGTCCTGGCTGCAGGGCGAGGTCACGCGCCTGACGAATGCGATCGCCTCGCTCGGCGCCGTCAACCTGGCGGCGGTCGAGGAACTGGCCACGGCCACCGAACGCAAGCGCTTCCTCGATTCCCAGAACGCCGACCTGCAGGAAGCCATCGCCACCCTGGAAGACGCGATCCACCGCATCGACCGCGAGACGCGCGAGCTGCTGCAGGACACCTTCGATCGCGTCAACGGCCACTTCTCGGAACTGTTCCCGATCCTGTTCGGCGGCGGCAACGCCAAGCTGGTCATGACGGGCGACGAGATCCTGGACGCCGGCGTGCAGGTGATGGCCCAGCCGCCGGGCAAGAAGAACGCCACCATCCACCTGCTGTCCGGCGGCGAGAAGGCCCTGACCGCGACGGCGCTGGTGTTCTCGATGTTCCGCCTCAATCCGGCGCCGTTCTGCCTGCTGGACGAGGTCGACGCGCCGCTCGACGACGCCAATACCGAGCGCTTCTGCCGCATGGTCAAGCGCATGTCCGAGCACACCCAGTTCCTCTTCATCTCGCACAACAAGATCGCGATGGAGATGGCCAGCCAGCTGATCGGCGTGACCATGCAGGAGCAGGGCGTATCGCGCATCGTCGCGGTGGACATGGAGTCGGCGGCGGACCTGGCGGCGGCGTGAGCGCGGCCTGAGCTGTCCATGGCAGGCCCGGTCCTGCCGTGTTCGGGTCATTGTTGCGCTGTGCTACACTCGCCGCGGCTCCTCAGCCATGGACCCCACACCACGCACCGCGATGACCGCTGTCTTTCCCCTTTCCGCAGCCCTCCGGGCCGCCCATCAGCTGGCGCAGGATTCGCCCGTGCCGATGGGCGTGGCCGCGCGCGCAGTCGCGGCGATCGTGCCGAATGCCGCCCTGCGCGCGCCGCATGCCGCCGACACCGTGGACCTGCCCGGAGGCGGGCGCATGCGCCTGCAGCTGTCGCCCGTGAAGGAGGCGGATGGCGCGATCGCCGGCGCGCTCTGCGTCGGTCAGCCCGCGCGGCAGGATACGCTGGAGCGGCTGGTCGAATCGAGCCTGGTCCGGGTGGTGCGCTACCGCCAGAACGGCGCCGTCGCCGATTGCAACACGGCCTTCCTGGCGATGCTCGGCCTCGAACGCGCCGACCTGGCGCGCGGCTTGTCCTGGCGCGCGCTCACGCCCGACGAATGGGTGGGCGCCGACGAAGCCTCGCTGGTCCAGCTGAGCACGCGCGGTGCGGTTGCCCCGTTCGAGAAGGAGTTCTACCACCGCGACGGCTCGCGCGTGCCCGTGTACGTGGGGGCCGCCGCCGACGAGGACGACCGCAGCCGCGGCGTCGCCTTCGTGCTCGACATCTCGGCCATGCGTCATGCCGAGCGCGCCTTTGCCGACATCGAGGCCAAGTTCAAGGCGATCACCAACGCCATGCCGCAGATGGTCTGGTCGACCCTGCCGGACGGCTTCCATGACTACTACAACGACCAGTGGTATGCGTTCACCGGCGTGACGCCCGGCGAGACCGACGGCGAGCGCTGGAACGGCATGTTCCACCCCGACGAGCAGGGCCTGGCCTGGGAAAAATGGCGCCATTCGCTCGCCACCGGCGAGCCCTACGAGGTCGAATACCGCCTGCGCCACCACAGCGGCGCCTGGCGCTGGGTGCTGGGACGCGCGCTGCCGGTGCGCGGCGAGGGCGGCGCGATCCGGCGCTGGATGGGCACCTGCACCGACATCCATGAGCAGAAGCTGACCCAGGACGCGCTGCGCGAGGCCGACCAGCGCAAGGACGAATTCCTCGCCATGCTGGGCCACGAGCCGCGCAACCCGCTGGCGCCGTTCCGTACCGCGGCCTCGCTGCTGCCGCTGGCCAAGGGCGCCCCCGCGCGCATCGAGCACATCGGGCGCGTGATCGCGCGCCAGACCGCCCACATGACCGGACTGATCGACGACCTGCTCGACGTGTCGCGCGTCACGCGCGGCATGATCACCCTGGAGCGCGAGGACATCGCCCTGCGCCCGCTGGTGGACGAGGCGGCCGAGCAGGCGCGCCCCCTGGTCGAGGCGCGTTCGCATCTGCTGGCGATCGCCGACGAGGCGGGTTACGCGATGGTGCACGGCGACCGCAAGCGCCTGGTGCAGGTGCTGTCGAACCTGCTGTCCAACGGCGCCAAGTACACGCCGGCCGGCGGGCGCATCGAACTGGCCATGCGGATCGACGGCGATGTCGCCGAAATCGCGGTGCGCGACAACGGCATCGGGATGGCGCCCGAACTGGTCGCCAGCGCCTTCGATCTGTTCCGCCAGGGCAAGCGCACGCCCGACCGCTCACAGGGCGGCCTCGGCATCGGCCTGGTGCAGCTGCACGGCGGCCAGGTCGCCGCCCGCAGCGAGGGTGAAGGGAAGGGCAGCGAGGTCGTGGTCCGGTCCCGCTGCACCTGCCGCTCGCGTCGGCAGGCGCGGCGGGACCGGACGCGCAAGCCATTCCGGCCCGCACCGCCTTGCGCGTGCTGGTGGTGGACGACAATGCCGATTCGGCCGAACTGGCGGCCATGTTCCTGCGCGCGGTCGGACACGAGGTGGCGATCGCCTACCGCGCCGAAGCGGCGCTGGACAAGGCGCGCGCCTTTCATCCCCAGGTCTGTTTCCTGGACATCGGCCTGCCGGACATGGACGGCAACGCACTGGCGCGCCGGCTGCGCCGCCAGCCCGGGCTGGAGGGCATCCGGCTGGCGGCCATGACCGGCTACGGCCAGCCGCTCGACCGCCTGTAGAGCGCAGCCGCGGGCATCGACGCCTATTTCGTGAAGCCGGTGGCGATGGACGAGCTGGCGCGTTGGCTTGCTGAAGAGCAGGCCGCCTGAGCCCGCGCCATGGCGCCGGGCACGGGGAGTTGGTATGATGGCATGTCCCGCATGACGCAGGACATCTTATTGAATGAATTCGCAGCATTCGCTATTGAGGCATACGCAGCATGACTGATTTCCAAATGAGCCTGATCGCGGCCGGCGGCGTGTTCGTCGTCGGCGTCATCACCTATAACAAATGGCAGGAGTACAAGGCCAGGAAGAGCGTCGAGCGCGCCTTCGCCTCCGACCATGACGACGTCCTGATGCGCAGCGGCGCCGAGCCGGGCGCCGCGGGCGAGGGCATCGAGCGCCAGGAACCGGTGCTCGACCTGTCGGCCGAGCCGCCGCTGGCCCCCCTTGCGCCGCTGTCGCCGGACGCCGGCGCCCCGTTCGAACCCACCGTGCCGGCGCCCGCGCCGCGCGCCGCGCCCGCGGCCTCCGGTTCCGCATCCACGGTCGGCCTTGCCGATGCGCTGCCCGGCGCCAAGCCCGACATGCCGCCGGCCGAACTGGCCGAATGCCTGGTCGACCCCCTGATCGACTGCCTGATCCCGCTGTCGCTCGAGGTTCCGGTGCGCGGCGACAAGATCCTCCCGTCGCTGCACAAGCTGCGCCGCGTCGGCAACAAGCCGATCCACTACATCGGCTTCGCCGTCAGCGGCGACTGGGAGCCGATCGTGCACGGCGGCGTCTACACCAAGCTGCAGGCCGGCGTGCAAATGGCCACCCGCACCACCGCCCTGAACGAGATCGAGTATTCCGAACTGGTCACCCGCCTGCATGCGGTGGCCGACGAGATCGGCGCCACGCCCGAAGTGCCGGACATGATCGAAGTGATGAGCGAAGCGCGTACCCTGCACCGCTTCGTGGCCGGCCACGACGCCCAGCTGGGCGTGAACCTGGCCGCCAACGGCGCTCCCTGGGCGATCTCGACCCTGATCGGCGCGCTGGAGAACCACGGCTTCGACGTGCGCCCGGACGGCCGCTTCGCCATGCCCGACCGGGAAGCGGGCGCCGCCGGCGCCGTGCTGTTCACGCTCTCGACCAATGTCACCCTGGGTGCGGACAGCACCTCGCGCCTGACCCTGCTGCTCGACGTGCCCTGCGTGCCGCCAGGCCGCGACGGCTTCGGCGCCATGATCGATTGCGCCAAGGCGCTGACGGCGCGCCTGGACGCGACCATCGTCGACGACGGCGACCAGCCCTTGATGGACGAAGCCTTGGCCGAGATCAAGAGCCAGGTCGCCGAGTTCTACGAAGAGATGGAAGCCTCGGATATCCCGGCCGGCTCGACCCGCGCGCTGCGCCTGTTCAGCTGAGGGCGGACCGTGACGGCCAACCAGGATCCGATTGCGCGCATGGCGTGGCTGGTCGAGGAGCTCAACCGCCACATCTACAACTATCACGTGCTCGACGCGCCGACCATTCCGGACGCCGAGTACGACCGCATGTTCGTCGAGCTGCAGGGCCTGGAGGCCGCGCATCCGGACGCGGTGACCAACGACTCGCCCACCTTCCGCGTGGGCGCGGCGCCCATCCCCGAATTCAAGCAGGTGACCCACGCGCTGCCCATGCTGTCGCTGAACAACGGCTTCTCGGACGAGGACGTCGACAACTTCGACCGCCGGGTGCGCGACGGCCTCGACACCCACCAGGCGGACGCAGTTTCCTACTCTGCCGAACTGAAGTTCGACGGCCTGGCGATCAGCCTGCGCTACGAGAACGGCCTGTTCGTGCAGGCCGCCACCCGCGGCGACGGCTACACGGGCGAGGACGTGACCGCCAACATCCGCACCATCAAGGTGATCCCGCTGCGCCTGCGCGGCGCCGACATCCCGGCGGTGCTGGAAGTGCGCGGCGAGGTCCTGATGTTCAAGGGCGACTTCGAACGCCTGAACCAGCGCCAGCGCGACGCCGGCCAGAAGGAGTTCGCCAACCCGCGCAACGCGGCGGCGGGCAGCCTGCGCCAGCTCGACGCCCGCGTCACGGCCCAGCGCAAGCTGCGCTTCTTCGCCTACGGCATCGGCCTGCTCGAGGGCGCGGCGCTGCCGGAGTCGCATTCGGCGGTACTGGACTGGTTCGACCGCCTCGGCCTGCCCGTGTCGACGGAGCGGGACGTGGTACGCGGCTGCGAAGGCCTGCTGGGCTACTACCGCGCCGTCGGCGCCAAGCGCAAGGAACTGCCCTACGAGATCGACGGCGTGGTCTACAAGGTCGACCGCGTGGCCGACCAGGTGGCGCTGGGCTTCGTCTCGCGGGCCCCGCGCTTCGCCCTGGCCCATAAATTCCCGGCCGAGGAAGCCCTGACCACGGTGCAGGCCATCGACGTGCAGGTGGGCCGTACCGGCGCCATCACGCCGGTGGCGCGCCTGACGCCGGTCTCGGTGGGCGGGGTGACGGTCACCAACGCCACCTTGCACAACGAGGACGAGGTGCGGCGCAAGGACGTGCGCATCGGCGACACGGTCGTGGTGCGGCGCGCCGGCGACGTGATTCCCGAGGTGCTGTCGGTGGTGCTGGAGCGCCGCCCGCAGCCGCCGGCGGCCGTGTACGAACTGCCCAAGACCTGCCCGGTGTGCGGCTCGCATGTGGTGCGCGAAGAAGGCGAAGCCGTGGCCCGCTGCTCGGGCGGCCTGACCTGCGCCGCCCAGCGCAAGGAAGCGATCCGGCATTTCGCCGGGCGCCGCATGATGGATATCGAAGGCCTGGGCGACCGCTACATCGACAGCCTGGTCGAGTGCGGCCTGATCCACGGCGTGGCCGACCTGTACAAGCTCACGCTGGATGACCTGCTCAAAATGAAGCGTTTGGCCGACGAACGCGACGGCACGACGCCCGAGACGGTGAAGAACGGCAAGGTCGCCACCAAGTGGGCCGACAACCTGCTGGACGCGATCAAGGCCAGCAAGCAGCCGCCGCTGGAGCGCCTGCTGTTCGCCCTGGGCATCCGCCACGTGGGCGAGTCGACCGCCAAGACCCTGGCCGACTGGCTGGGCCGCTTCGAACTGGTCCGGCGCGCACCGGCCGCGCTGCTGCGCGTGCTGCCCGATATCGGCGGCACCGTGGCCGAGGCGATCGCCGAATTCTTTGCCGAAGAAAAGAACCAGAAAGCCATCGACGCTTTGCTGGCGGCCGGGGTGGCGCCGCAAGGCGAGCATCCCCCGAAGGCCCAGCTGCGCGAGAAGCTCGACGAGCTCAATCTGCTGGCCGCTCTCGGCATCCCCAAGCTGACCGAGCCCCGCGCCCGCCAGCTGGTGCAAGAGGGGCAAACCCTGGAATCGCTGTCGCACCTGAAGGTGTTCGGTGTGTTCGGCTTGCCAGCCAATGTCGCCGCCGCGCTCGAGGAATGGATGGCCGTGCCGGCCAACCGCGCGATGCTGGCCGCGCTCTCGGCCCTGCGCCAGGAATTGCTGGCCCAGCTGCCCGAGGCGGCCCAGGAGGCGGCGGGCCCGCTCAGCGGCAAGACCTTCGTGCTGACCGGCACCTTGCCGACCATGAGCCGCGATGCGGCCGGCGCCCTGATCGAGGCGGCCGGCGGGAAGGTGTCGGGTTCGGTCTCGAAGAAAACATCCTACCTGGTGGCCGGTGCGGAGGCGGGCAGCAAGCTCGCCAAGGCCGAGGAGCTGGGCGTCACGATCCTGGACGAAGCGGGCCTGTTGGCGCTGCTGAACAATTGAAAGCCAAGGTATGAACCTGATTCGCAAAGCAGTGTTTCCCGTGGCGGGACTGGGCAGCCGCTTCCTGCCGGCCACCAAGGCGCAGCCGAAGGAAATGCTGCCCATCGTCGACAAGCCGCTGATCCAGTATGCGGTCGAGGAAGCGGTGGCGGCCGGCGTGACCGAGCTGATTTTCATCACCGGCCGCAACAAGCGCGCCATCGAAGACCACTTCGACAAGGCCTACGAGCTCGAGTCGGAGCTGGAGCAGGCCGGCAAGCACGCCCTGCTCGAGGTGGTGCGCAACGTGATCCCGAAAAACGTCAACTGCATCTACATTCGCCAGTCCGAGCCCCTGGGCCTGGGCCACGCGGTGCTGTGCGCGCGTCCCGTGGTGGGCAACGAGCCCTTCGCGGTGCTGCTCGCGGACGACTTCATGGACACCGACGCCGGCCACAAGCCGGTGCTGGCCCAGATGGCCGACGTCTACGCCTATGAGCGCAGCAGCATCCTGGCGGTGCAGGACGTGCCGCGCGAGCACACCCGCCAGTACGGCATCGTCAGCGCCTCGCCTTACCGCCCCGGCCTGGAGCTGGTGGCGGGCATCGTCGAGAAGCCCCAGCCGGACGCCGCGCCCTCGACCCTGGCGGTGGTCGGCCGCTACGTGTTGTCGGGATCGATCTTCGATCACCTGGAACACCTGGGCACCGGCGCCGGCGGCGAGATCCAGCTGACCGACGGCATCGCCTCGCTGATGAAGGACGAGCGCGTGCTGGCCTACCGCTACGCGGGCCAGCGCTACGACTGCGGCTCCAAGCTGGGCTACCTGAAGGCGACCGCCGCCATCGGCCTCAAGCATCCGGAAACGGCCGAGGGCTTCCGCGCCTGCCTGGCCGGCCTGCTCGAAGGACGAGGCGCGCCATGACCGTGCGCGAGATCCTGCGCATGGGCGACCCGCGCCTGCTGCGGGTGGCCGAACCCGTGCGCGAATTCGATACGCCCGAACTGCACGCCTTGATTGCCGACATGTTCGAGACCATGCATGCGGTGAACGGCGCGGGACTGGCGGCGCCGCAGATCGGTGTCAACCTGCAGCTCGTGATCTATGGCTTCGCCAACAACCAGCGCTATCCGGACGCGCCCCCGGTGCCCGAGACGGTCCTGATCAACCCCGTGCTCACCCACATCTCCGATGAGATGGAGGAGGGCTTCGAAGGCTGCCTGTCGGTGCCCGGCCTGCGCGGCAGCGTGCCGCGGTATACGCGCCTGCACTACGAAGGTGTCGACCAGTACGGCCAGCGCATCGTGCGCGACGCCGAGGGCTTCCACGCGCGCGTGGTGCAGCACGAGGTCGACCACCTGCTCGGCATCCTGTACCCGATGCGCATCAAGGATTTTTCGCGCTTCGGCTTCACCGAAGTCATGTTCCCCCACCTCGATCCCGGAGCCGACGACTGATGCGCGCTTTCTTCCACCGCGCCGCCTTGTGCGCGGCATGCCTTGCCGCGGCGCCAAGCCATGCGGACGACTGGTTCACGAAGATCGATGCGGCGCCGAAGAGCGAGTTCTGGGTCGACACCGGTTTCGCGACGGCCCACTTCGACAGCAAGACCGAGCGCGGCGACGACCTGAACGGCGCCAACAAGGGGCTGGGCCTGGAGTACCGTTTCAGCGGGACCATGGCGGCGACCGCGGGGCGCTTCTACAACAGCGACCGCGCCTGGTCGAATTACGCAGGCGTGATCTGGCAGCCGTATGCCATCGGACCGGTCCGGGCGGGGCTGGCGCTGGCGGCTTTCGACGGCTATCCGAACATGCGCCACGGCGGCTGGTTCCCGGCGGCTATTCCAACCCTGACTTACGAGTACCAGCGGATGGGGGTGAATGTGGGGATCATTCCTTCATACCGCGACCGGCTGTATGGCGGGGTGTCGGTGCAGTTGAAGTTCAAGCTGTCCGACGGGACGAAGTGAAGTGAAAAAAGGGGGATGCGATGCATCCCCCTTTTTAGGTGAGATCACCTTGGGTCCCGGCCTCCGCCGGCACGACGTGCAAACGTGGCGGGCCCAAAATCTCATCGTGAGTCGCTCACCTTAAGACCGTCGTACGCGCCACTGGCGCCCACGACTCCCCGCGAAGGCGGGGACCCAAGTTCGTCGAGAAGCCAGTATCTCAACGTTCTTTCGGATACGGACTCTTCCCACCCTCCGCAATAAACGCATCTATCCTCTGCTGCAGAACGGGCAAGGGCACCGACCCCAGCTGCAGCACCGTATCGTGGAAATTGCGGATGTCGAACTTCGCCCCCAGCGCCTTCTCGGCCCGCGCGCGCGCTTCCTGGATCGCCATCTGCCCGAGGTAGTAGGACAGGGCCTGCCCCGGCCATGAGATATAGCGGTCGACCTCGGTCTCCACCTCGTGCTTCGACAGCGCCGTGTTCTCCATCAGGTAGGCCTGCCCCTGCTCGCGCGTCCAGCCCTTGGCGTGGATGCCGGTGTCGACCACCAGGCGCGAGGCGCGCCAGGCCTGGTAGCTCAGCATGCCGAACACCTCGTACGGGGTCTCGTAGATGCCCATCTCGGTGCCCAGGCGCTCCGAGTAAAGCGCCCAGCCCTCGCCGAAGGCCGAGATGTAGGCGCGGCGGAAGGGCGGTACGCCTTTCTGCTCCTGGGCCACCGGCATCTGGAAGGCGTGGCCGGGCGCGGATTCGTGCAGGGTCAGGGCCGGCAGGCTGTACAGGGCGCGCGCCGGCAGGTTGTAGGTGTTGACCCAATAGGCCCCTGGGCCGCCGCGGCCGGCCGTGTAGTAGGGCGCCTGGTCGTCCGGCACGGGCAGGATGGCGAAGCGGCGGCGCGGCAGGTAGCCGAAGTACTGGTCGGCCTTGGCGTCGAACTTCTTGGCCACCCAGGCCGCGCGCATCAGGAGCTCTTCCGGGGTCCGGGCGTAGAAGCGCGGATCGGTGCGCAAGAACTGCAGGAAGCTCGGGAGGTCGCCCTCGAAGCCCGCCTTCTTCATGGTCTCTTGCATTTCGGCGCGGATCTTGGCCATCTCGGCCAGGCCGATCGCGTGGATCTGCTCGGCCGTCAGATTGGTCGTGGTGTACTCGACGATCTTCGACTGGTAGTAGGCCTTACCGCCAGGCATGCTTTCGGCGGCCAGGGTGGTGCGCGCCTTCGGCACGTACTCGCCGACAAAGAAATCCAGCACCTTGGCGTAGGCCGGCTGGACCTTGCCGCGGATCGCCTCGGCCGCCTGCGCGCGCAGGGCATCGCGCTCGGCCTCCGGGATACTGGCCGGCATGTCCTTGAAGGGCGTATAGAAGATGGTGTCCTGCGGCGTCCTGGCCTGGGCGATCGAGACGATCATGCTTTCGCGCCCGGCGAGCGTCACCTTGGGCGGCGTGAAGCCGCGCGCCAGGCCCGCCCGCATGTTGGCCAGTTCCTGGTCGAAATACCCGGGGAGATTTTCCAGCTGGCGCACATAGTTGCGGTAATCCTCGGCGCGCTTGAACGGACGGCGCGCGCCATAGGTCACGTCGGTCCAGAAGGCGCTGTCGGCATTGACCGGCTGCTCGTATTCGCGGAAGCGCTGGGCGTCGAGCAGGGCGGCGATCTGGGCGCGGTAGACCGCGAAATTGATGCGTTCACCCGGCGACAGCTCGGCCGGGCGGATCGCGTCGAGTTCCTTCAGGATGCCTTGCCAATAAACGAGCCGGGCTTGCTGGGCGGGGGCGTCGACGCGCGCGATGTCCGGGCTCACGCCGCGCTCGTCGTCGGCGCGCGCCAGCTTTTCCGAGACGCGCCATTTCCACTCTTTGGTGTAAATTGTCTTGAACCGTGAGTCGGCTTGCGTGGCGGTTTTCGTTGCCGCGGCGGCAGGTCCCATGCTGGGGCCGATCGACAGAGCCAGCAGCACGCAAGCCGTCGTCACGACGGCGCCCAGTTTGTTTTCCATTGTTCACCTGCTTGAAGAAGAGCACTATTGCCCGGCAGTATGCATCTTATCCGGGAAAGCGGGGAATGGATACAACGCACGACAGCGTGCGGCGGCTTGGCCGCGCTGTATTGATAACCCACATAACCAGTAGAGCGACAAGGACAGGATGGCGAATTCCGGTGAATCGCGGCCCGGCTCCCAGCAGCGGGCGCAGATGGGCGAGGGCGGCATGCCGTCCGGCCTGGCCGAGCACGCCCTGCGCAAACAGGTCGCGGCGCTCGAGGCCGAGCTGGCGCATACCCGGATCCTGGCGCGCGAGCGCCACCTGCTGGCCCTCGAGGCCGAGCGGCTGCGGCGCGAGAACGGCGAATTGGCCCAGTTGCGCGAGCAGGCCGCCGCCAGCGGCCGGCGCCAGAACGAATTCCTCGCCATGCTGGCGCACGAACTGCGCAACCCGCTGGCGCCGCTCAGCATGTCGGCCAGCCTGCTCGACAGCGTCGCCGGGACGACGGGCGAACTGGCCCAGGTCTCGCGCGTCATCCGGCGCCAGGTCGACCACATGGCCCACCTGCTCAACGACCTGCTGGACGCCGCCCGCATCAGCAGCGGCAAGGTCACCCTCAGCCTCGCTCCGCTGCTGCTGAGCGACGCCATCGAGCAGGCGCTCGAGACCGTCGGGCCGCGCCTGCGCGAGCGCCGCCAGCAGCTCACGGTGCGCCTGGCGCCCGAAGCCCTGGTGGTGGAAGGCGATGCCGTGCGCCTGACCCAGGTCTTCACCAACCTGCTCGCCAACGCCTCCAAGTACACGGGCGACGGCGGCAGCATCGCCCTGACGGCCTGGCGCGAGCGTCCCGGCGACGTGGACCAGGCCGTGGTCGCGGTGCGCGACAGCGGCGCCGGCATCGATCCCGACATGCTGCCCCACCTGTTCGACCTGTTCACCCAGGGGCCGCGTTCGCTGGCGCGCTCCGAAGGCGGCCTCGGCGTGGGCCTGAACGTGGTGCGCAACCTGGTCGAGATGCACGGCGGCGCCGTGGAGGCGGCCAGCGCGGGGCCGGGGCAGGGAAGCACCTTCACGGTGCGCCTCCCGCTTTCCAGCGGCAGACCGGCCGGGCGGGGCGCGCCGCCACGGGCGGAGCTTGACGCGGGCAAGCGGCTTTTGCGCATCCTGGTCGTCGAGGACAACATGGACGCCTGCGACACCCTGCGCACCCTGCTCGAACTGTCGGGCCACGAGGTCGAGACGGCCTCGGACGGCATCAGCGGGCTGGAACGAGCCCGCGGCGGGCGTTTCGACGTCCTGGTCTGCGACATCGGCTTGCCGGGCATCGATGGCTACGCCGTCATCGAAGGGCTGAGCTCGGTGGAGAACGGGCAGCGCCCGTTCGCGATCGCCCTGTCGGGCTACGGCCAGGCCGAGGACCGCGAGCGGGCCCTGGCGGCGGGCTTCGACCGCTACCTGGTGAAACCGGCCGCGCCCGAGACCCTGATCGCGCTGATTGCGGAGGCGCGCCGCGGATAAAGTGTGTGCAACACCTGATGAAAATGTGTCATGCTCGGCGGACGCAAAGGCTATAATGGGCCCAGCCCGTTTGCGGAGTAGCCTGGCCGCCCGCACATTCTCGGCCTGGCAACCGGTCCGCCGGTCGGCCGACGCCATCGGTCCGCCACGCTGTCAGGAACAGCGCGCACATGACCAATAACGACAACCACGGCAGAATCCGTATCGCAAACCAGACATGATGACGAGTAAGGGCGATCCCGGGCGCTCGGAAGGACATGCCCATCTCATCCAATCCTGGCGGCGCCTGGCCGTCCAGCTAGGACCGCTAGTCGGCGACAACGGCTTCTGTGCGCTGTTCGGGCGTGCCTGCCGCCTCGTGAGCCCGGAATTCCGCTGGCTGGCCGGCACGCCTCCCTGCAAGGCCTGCGACGCCCAGGTCAATGCGCTCGACGCCATGCTCGCCAGCGTCGCCCCCGAGCAGGCCGGGGCGGCCCACGCCGCCTTGCTGCGCACCTTCACCGAGCTGTTGGCCAGCCTCATCGGCCAGGCGCTGGCCACCCGCCTTGTCGACGCCGCGCTGCTCGACGGGAAAGAGCAGAATCCACAGGAGCACAAGTAATGAAGGATAAAGTAAGCCTCGGAAAATTGAGCACCGGCGTGCCCGGGCTCGATATCCTGCTGGGAGGCGGACTGAGTGAATTCTCGTTCAACCTGATCGCGGGGGCGCCCGGCTGCGGCAAGACGACGCTTGCGCACCAGATCATGTTTTCCCTCGCCACGCCCGAACGGCGGGCACTGTTCTTCACGGTGCTGGGCGAGCCGCCCCTCAAGATGCTGCGCTACCAGCAGCAGTACGCCTTTTTCGAGCTCGACAAGGTGGGCACCGCGATCCGCTACGTGAACCTGGCCGACGACCTGCGTGCGGGCGACTTCACGGGTGTACTGGAGCGCATCATGAAGGAAGTCGAGGACTTCTCGCCCAGCATGGTGTTCGTCGACTCCTTCCGCTCGGTGGCCCAGACCGCGCGCAGCGGCAACGAGGGCGTGGCCGATCTCCAGCATTTCACGCAGGAGCTGGGCACGCGCATGACCAGCTGGCAGGCGACCACCTTCCTGATCGGCGAATACCTGCACAGCGACGTCGAGGCCAACCCGATCATGACGGTTGCCGACGGCATGATCGCCCTCAGCCAGCTGCACGAGGAAGATTCCGTCGTGCGCAAGATCCGCGTGGTCAAGATGCGCGGCCAGGCCCACCTGGGCGGCTCGCATACTTTCCGCATCACCGGCGACGGCGTGCGGGTCTACCCGCGCGTGCTGCCGCCACTGGCGGACGACCGCCTGCCGGGCGTGAAGGTCGACCGCGCGCCGCACCGCATCCCGACCGGCGTGCCGGGTCTGGACGAGATGCTGCACGGCGGCCTGCCGCAGGGCCACTCGGTGCTGGTGACGGGTCCCAGCGGCTGCGGCAAGACCATCCTCGGCACCCGCTTCCTGCAGGAAGGCGTGCGCCATGGCGAGAAGGGCGTCGCGGTGTCTTTCGAAAAAGGCACGGCGCGCCTGCGCAACGCCGAGATGGCGCAGCTGGTCCAGGCGGGCCAGGTGGCCGTGATCGAAAGCCGCATGATCGACCTGTCCATCGACGAGCTGCTCGACGAACTGAACGAAGCCATCGACCGCACTGGTGCGCGCCGCGTGGTGGTCGACTCGCTCTCGGAAATGTCGCTCTTCCTGGCGCCCGAGAGCCGCGACCGGCTGCGTGGGGTCGTGTTCCGCATGCTGGCCGCGCTGGCCAAGCGCGGCGTCAGTGTCCTGGTCACGATGGGCATGGACGACGAGTTCATGCGCTTCCAGACCAGCCAGGCCGAAATCGCCTACCTCACCGACGCCATCATCGTCATGCGCTACGGTGAAATCGACGGCCAGTTGCGCAAGTTCCTGTCGGTGGTGAAGGTGCGCGGCTCCGGCCATAGCCCGGACCTGCGCGAATACGTGATCACCGACGAGGGCCTGGACATCTACCCGCAGCGCACCGAGTACGAAGGCGTGCTGCACGGCCTGCCGCAGGCGCGCAGCGCTGGCTGCTGAGGATACGAGAAACGATGATGACGACGTTCCAGGGAGAAGACTCCGGCTCGCTGCAGCGTCTGTCGAAGGAAGAGGACGGCCTGGCACCGCCGGCCCTGGAGCAACTGCTGCTGCGCCGCATAGAGACGCTGGAAAACGAGAACGCGCTGCTGCGCGCGGAAGCCGAGCGCAAGCGCGAACTGGACGCCCTGGTGGAACAGCTGCGCGAAGCGAACGGCAACCTGGTCATGGCCGCGGTCCAGGCCCAGAGCCTGCGCGATGACGCCGAAGAAACCAACCGGCGCCAGAACGAATTCCTCGCGATGCTGGCGCACGAACTGCGCAATCCCCTGGTCCCGATCAGCATGTCGGCCAACCTGCTGGGCCGGTCAAGCCTGGACGGCGAGCTGAGCGCGCTGACGAAGGTGATCCAGCGCCAGGTAGGCCATATGTCGCACCTGCTGGACGACCTGCTCGATGCCGCGCGCCTCAGCAGCGGCAAGATCACCCTCGCGATCCAGGCGCTCGACCTCAAGGACGTGATCGCCCAGGCCGTGGAAACCGTCCTGCAGCGCATGCACGAACGCGGACAGCGCTTCGCGCTGCACTTGCCGGTGGATCCGGTGGTCGTCGATGGCGATCCGGTGCGCCTGGCCCAGGTCTTCACCAACCTGCTGAGCAACGCTTCCAAGTACACCCAGGATGGCGGCGCGATCTCGCTGTCGGTGGAGTGCGGCGACCAGGTAGAGGTGACCGTCGCCGACAACGGCAGCGGCATGGCGGCGGAAACCATCGCCCACGCCTTCGACCTGTTCGCCCAGGGGCCGCGTACGCTGGCGCGCTCGGAGGGCGGGCTGGGTGTCGGCCTGAACGTGGTGCGCAACCTCGTGGGCATGCACGGGGGCAGCGTCGTGGCGTCGAGCGAGGGTATCGGCGCGGGCAGCAGCTTCACGGTGCGCCTGCCGCTCTCGCTGCAGGGCCTGCCGGCCGAGCCGGCGGCGGCCGCGTCCGCGCAAGGTGGCGGCGCGCGGCGCATCCTGGTCGTGGAAGACAATACCGATGCCGGCGACGTGCTGCGCATGCTGCTCGAACTCGAAGGCCACGAAGTCGCGCTCGCGGCCGACGGCCACGCCGGCCTGGCGATGGCGCTGGACGGCGGCTTCGACGCCATCGTGTGCGACATCGGCCTGCCGGGTATCGACGGCTACGAACTGATCGCGCGCCTGCGGGCCGCGGGCAGCGGGGCGGCGCCGCTGGCGGTGGCGCTATCCGGCTACGGCCATTCGAGCGATCGCGAACGCGCCATGGCCGCGGGCTTCGACCGCTACCTGGTCAAGCCGGTGGGACCGGACGCCCTGCTGCAAGCCCTCGACGCCACGGCTCGCTCAGGCTAGCCGCGGCCGAGTTGCCGTTCGAGGCGCGCCAGCGCTTCCTCGATCCGTTCGTACTTCGTCGCATACGAGAAACGCACGTGGCGGGCCGGCGCGGCGAAACCGAAATCGTCGCCCGGCACGATGGCCACGTGGGCGTCGCGCAGCAGCGCCCAGCTGAAGGCGACGCTGTCGGCGCTGTCGCGGTGCGCCACCTGGCTGATGTCCGCATATACATAGAAGGCGCCGTCCGGCATCACCGGCACCTGGAAACCCAGTGCGCGCAGGCGCGGCACCAGGAAGTCGCGGCGGCGCTGGAATTCGCGGCGGCGTTCCTCGAAGATGGCAAGCGCTTCAGGGGTGAAGCAGGCCAGGGCCGCGTGCTGGGCCACCGTCGGCGCGCAGATGAACAGGTTCTGGGCCAGTTTCTCGAACACCGCCACCAGGTCCTCGGGCACCACCAGCCACCCCAGGCGCCAGCCGGTCATGTTGAAATACTTGGAGAAGCTGTTGACCGTGATGACCTGGTCGCTGAGCGCCAGGGCGCTGACGGGCGTGTGATCGTAGGTCAGGCCTTGGTAGATCTCGTCGACGATGGCGAAGCCGCCGCGCGCCTCCACGGCGCCGAGCATGTCGCGCAGCTGCTGCGGCGTCATCGAGGTGCCGGTCGGGTTCGAGGGCGAGGCGACCAGCACGCCGCGTGTGCGTCCGGTCCAGCGCCCGGCCACGTGGGCGGCGGTCAACTGGTAGCGGTCGGCGCTGGATGCGGGCACCAGCACCGGGCTGCCGCCGAAGCTGGTGACGAAATGGCGGTTGCAGGGGTAGCAGGGATCGGGCATCAGCACTTCGTCGCCCTCGGCCACCAGCGCGGCACAGGCCAGCAGCAGGCCGGCCGAGGCGCCTGCCGTGACCACGACGCGGCGCGGGTCGATGTCCAGGCCGTGGGTGGCCGCGTAGTGGCCGGAAATCGCTTCGCGCAGCTCGCGCAGGCCGAGCGAATCGGTGTACTGGGTAATGCCGCCGCGGATGGCTTCCATGGCGGCTGCTGCCACGATCTCGGGCGCGGTGAAATCGGGTTCGCCCACGCTCATGCTGATGACGTCGGCGCCGGCGCGTTTCAGTTCGCCGGCGGCTTTCACCATTTCCATGACGCGGAAGGGTTCGATGGCGTGGACGCGCCCGGCGACCTGGAGGGCGCGCGCGGCCTGGGAATCAAGGGGAGGTTTGACGGACATGCTGTGGAGTTCGGGGTGGCGAATCCAGGCATCTTACAAGAATCTCGCGTTCGCGGCGGATCGCACGCCAACTATCACCGCGTGGACGGCTCCGCCGTGCACGCGGTGATAGTCCCGCTTATTGATGCGCGTTGTGCGTCGCCGTCAGCCTGCGCATCAGCGGCAGCGCCGCCAACGCAATGAGTGTACAAGCAATTGCCGCCACGCCCAGCTTGTTGAACAGCGCCGTGTACACGGGCAGGGTCTGGACTGGGTCGGTCATGTCGCTCGGCACGGCCGCCAGGTTGGCCACCACGCCGCCCAGGTACTGCGAGATCCCCACGCCCACGTAATAGGCGCCCATCATGAAGCCGCCCATGCGCGCCGGGACGTAGCGCGCGATCATGGCCAGGCCCAGGCCGCTCACCAGCAGCTCGCCCAGCGAGTACAGGCCGTAGCCGGCGATCATGATCCACGACGAGGTCAGGCCATCGACGGCGAACTGGCCCGCCACGCCGTAGGTGAAGAAGCCGGCCGCCACCACCGTGAAGCCGAGCGCGAACTTGGCCGCGATCGACAAGTCCTTGCCGCTCTTGCCGGCGCGGGTGTAGATCCAGGCCAGCACGGGGCTCAGGACCATGATCCAGATCGCGTTCAGCGCCTGGAACTGGGCCGGCGACCAGGTCCACAGGTGCAGGCCGAACAGGGTGAACTCCAGGTCGACGTTGCGCAGCGCGAACAGCGACAGCGAGGTCGACATCTGCTGGTAGAAGATGAAGAAGAACACGGTCTGCAGGGTCAGGACCAGCGCGGCCACCAGGCCGGCACGCTCGCTCGGCTGGCTGGAGCGGATCAGGTGGACGAAGATGCCCAGCACCACGACGCCCGCCACGTAGACGAAGGCGCGCGCCAGGGCCTGGTACTCGAGGATCAGCGCCGAGGCGCCAACCGCCACCACGGCGCCGGCCAGCACGGCCATCAGCTTGCCCGTGTGCAGGGGCTGGGCGTCAGGCGGCGAGCCGATGTGGCTCACGGTATGGCGCAGCGCGGTGATGGTGAGGAGACCGACGATCATGCCGGCGCTGCACACGCCGAAGGCGACGTGCCAGCCCAGCTCGCCGCCGTAGGTGGCGTTGACGTAGTCCTTGATCCAGGGCGTCGCCAGCATCGATATGGTGGAACCGACGTTGACCGCCATGTAGTAGATGGTGAAGGCGCTGTCGATCTTGGAATCGTCGCCCTCGTAGATCTTGCGCACCAGGTTGGCGTTGTTGGGCTTGAACAGGCCGTTGCCGACCACGATCACCCCCAGCGCCGAGAAGGTGAACCAGGTATTCGTGGTCGGCACCGCCATCAGCGCGTAGCCGAGGCCGAGGATGGCGCCGCCCAGCAGCACGCTGCGGCGGGTGCCGAGCACCTTGTCGCCGATCCAGCCGCCGATGGCCGGGGCCACGTAGATCAGCGCGGCGGCCGCGCCCCACACCAGGTTGGCGCGGCTGTCCTCGAAACCGAGGCGCTGCACCATGAAATACACGATCAGCGCCTGCATGCCGTAGTAGCCGAAGCGTTCCCACAGCTCGATCAGCGCGAGCGTGAGGAAAGATCGGGTCTGGCTGGGGCCCTGGCCGACCGCCGGCGGAATATGCCTGTCCATACGTCTCCTGAGATTAGAACGGCCGGGCTGGCCCGGCAATAAGCAGGCGATCGTACCCGCTCCGCATGCAAGACGCAATCTTGACAAGTGCTGCATTGCGGCAGCGCGGCGCCTTGAAGCGGCACCGCCGCCGGCTAGCGGTAACCCTCGAAAATACAGTCGACGTGGGCGTTCACCACGACGGCCATGCGCCTGGTATCGCCGAGCTGGCCCGGAAAACGGTGCGCGGTGGCGCTCGCGCAGGCATCGCCGCGCTCGCGCACGAGGGCGCGGCAGGCGCTGTCCGTCAGGCCGAACTTATTGCGCGCGCAACCTTCTTCCAGGCGCGCCGCCAGCTTGTACAGGACGGTGGCGTCCACGTCCGACATCGCGATCACCGCATCGGCCGCGGTCGCGGCCGCGGCCGCCCCGGCCGCGGATTCCCGCGGTTCCGCCACGGCGGCCACTTCTTCTTCCTCAGGCGGCGGCGCTTCCTCCCTGCGCTGGAAGGCGAGATGCAGGGCCCAGCCGAGAACGACCACCAGCAGGATCTTGAGCAGCGGACCCCAGTCCCAGGGCTGGCTGACGCTCATCCCGTCCAGGCGCGCGGAGCGCGCGGCAGTGGCTGGCGCAGGGGCAAGGCTGCCGAACTTGGCGTAGCAGATTCCACAGGCAGGGCATTGCCAGTCGGGGTTGGTCGCATCGGTCGGACGGACATGGCTGCACTTGGGACAAATCACGGACATGGTAAGACGGCTTTGCTGAACATTGAGAAAACGGCAAGTCTAGCGCTTGGGCTTGCCCGAAAAGCGCGCGGATTGTCACATCGCAGCGATTAAGCAAACGACATGACCGCCCGGCCCCCCGGAGGAACGCGGGCCGCCCTCTAAAAAGGGCGGATTCCCGGCGGCGGCCGCGGGTTATACTGGAATTGCCGCTGCCTCAAGTCCGTGCAGGACCCCATGAATCCGCATACCGACAAGGAAATGCCAGCAGGAACCTCGATCGCGCTCGGGGCGAACGGCTCCCTGCGGCCGTTTCTCGCCTTCCTGCGCGGACGGCTGGCGCTGCTGCTGGTGTGGCCGGCGCTGGCCCTGGCCGCCGCGGTCGTGCTGTGGGGTTTTGTCTTGCTCGATCTCGAAGGCGCTGTGCCCGTTATGTGTTGAAGACGCCGAGCGCGATGCGCAGCAGTCGCTCTGGCGTGGCGATGCGCGCGCCGTCCAGCGCCCATTGCCAGCCCAGGTAATTCGGCAGGTAGCGCGAAGCGACGCCATGAAAGCGCGCCAGCCATTGCCGGAAGCGCCGGTGGTAAGCATTCACGTTTTGGACGTGGACGGCTCCACGGACGCGCTCGCCGGCGCGCAGGTTGACGAACTCATGGGAAATGCCGGCTTCGCGCGCGAAGGAGCGGTACGCGGGATGCCCATCGGTGACCAGCAGGACATCGGGATCGAGCACGGGCAACAGGTGCCGGTGCAATTGATCCGTGGTGACCGCGCCGCGTCCGGTGATGAAGTCGTGGGTGCCGCCGGTGCGGTCGCGCGCGACCAGCACGCACACGTGCTCGCGCGAGATGCCGCGGGTTGCAGCCACGCCGCCCCGGTGACGTGCCGGCCGGTCGAGCTTGCGCGAGCCCTTCTGCGACTCCAATAGGAAGAGCTCGTCGGCCTCGGCAATGCCTGCCAACCGCTCCGGGCGGTCGTGTTTGACGAGGGCGAGAAAACGGTGGCGCCAGCGGAAGCTGGTGTTGCGGTGCACCTCGACCGCCTTGGCGCTGGTCCGTACGCTCTTGGCGTCGAGCATGTTGCCGAGGTAGCCGAGCCACTTGGCGCGGTGGCGCAGCCGCGACAAGGGGGTGCCGCTCAGGGCCGTGAAGGTCCTGCCGCAAGCGCGGCAACGGTAACGCTGCAGTCCCCGGCTGTAACCGTGCCGATAGGAACGCCGCGCCTGACATGAAGGACAGCAAGGATCCGGCGCCGCGCATGCAATCGCCTCGCACACCTGGTCCAACCCGACCGCCGGCCGCAAGGCATCCATCAGTTGGAGACGCTGGCGCCTGGTCAGTAGGGAAAGCTGCCGCAGCCACCTGCCAAAGCGTTTCGTTTCCATCGCTGCTCCGCTGGTCTGTGAGATCGGGTTGGACTCCGACAAAGCTCGACAGTTCAAATTCAACACACCGCGGTGACAGCGCCATCTCGAACAGGAGCTGCAGGAACGGCGTGCCGAGCTCAACCGGCAGGTCGACGCCTATACCCGCAGCTTGCTCATCCGCACCCGCCGCTCGATCGGCGAGACCGACCGCCTGCTCTTGCTCCTGCGCCAGAATTGGGCCACCTCGGGCCACCGCAGCAACCTGAGCGGCACCATCGAGGCGGGCATCTTCTCGAGGCAGTATATTTCTGCCGTGGCCATCATCGACCGTGCGGGCATGGTTGTGACCAGCACCCATCCGGAAGTGGCGGGACGGTATTTCGGGGACCAGGACTACTTCGGCGCCCAGCAGCGCGCGGCCGGAGACCGGTTGCAGCTGAGGGGCCCGATCCCGGGCCGCCTGTCGAAGCGCGTGGTCATCATCTTCTCGCGCGCGCTGCTGACTCCGGAAGGGGATTTCGACGGCATCGTGCTGGTCTCCGTCTGGCCCTCCTTCTTCACCCAGCATTATGCCGAGCCCATCCTGGGCGAACACGGCTTCGTGGGCCTGGCCAGGACCGACGGTACGGTACTCGCGGCCCGCTCCGGCAACACCGACCACGCGCCCGGCGCCTTCCTGCTTGGCGCGGTGCCCCGCGACACGCCGGCGGGTGTGCGCCGCCTCGACGGCCGGGCCTGGTTCGCAGACGGGCGCGCGCGGGTGGTCGGCTGGCAAACCCTGGCCGACCTGGGACTGGTGGGCATGATCGGCGTGGACGAGGACACGGCCATGGCCGTGTACCGGGACCACCGCC
Organism: Massilia sp. DD77; assembly: GCF_036961685.1. Taxonomy (NCBI): domain Bacteria; kingdom Pseudomonadati; phylum Pseudomonadota; class Betaproteobacteria; order Burkholderiales; family Oxalobacteraceae; genus Massilia; species Massilia sp. DD77. The sequence continues at coordinate 155,920 of NZ_JBAMDH010000003.1, read as the reverse complement.
GGGAAGCGCTCGCCGGCGCCTGGCTGAACACCGGATGGATCCTGCTGGCCACCTTGCTGGCCACGAGCTTCTATGTGCACGCCAAGTGGAAGCAGCACCAGATCGAGGCGATCCGCGCCACCTACCGCCTGGCCACCGAGGATGCGGCGGAGGGCTTCTTCATCGGGCGGCCGCTGCGCGATGCGCAAGGCGTGGTGCGCGACTTCGTCCTCATCGATTGCAACCAGTATGGAGCCGACCTGTTCGGCAAGCAGCCGGAGGACGCGATCGGCCACCGCCTGTCCGAGTTCTACCAGGGCGAACTGTTCCGCAGCACCTGCGGGCGCATGTGCAAGGCGCTCGAGACCGGCTTCTACGACCGCGAGCTCGAGGTGCGTCCGGTTCCCGGACAGCTCCTGAAGGCGCGCTGGATCCGCTACAAGGCGGTGCGCGCAGGCGGCGACCTCGCGGTCACGATCCGCGACATCAGCGAGAGCAAGGCCTACCTGAGCGAACTCGAGCGCAGGAGCAATTCCGACGAGCTCACCGGCCTGCCCAACCGCTACTGGATCCAGCAATACCTGCCCAAGGCGATCGACGACGCGCGCGGGGGCGACCACGGCCTGGCGGTGCTGTTCGTCGACCTCGACGGCTTCAAGACCGTCAACGACGCCCTCGGCCACGCGGCCGGCGACGAACTGCTGCGCACGGTGGCCAGGCGCCTGATCACGGCCGTGCGCCCGCGCGACCATGTCGTGCGCCTGGGGGGCGATGAATTCGTGGTGGTGCTGGAACATGTGGACGGCGCCGCCGACGTCGAGCATGTGGCCGGGCGTGTGCTGGGCGCCTTCCACGACGGCTTCCACCTGCAGCAGAGTACCCATGTGCTGAACGCCTCGATCGGGATCAGCCTGTTCCCCGAGCATGGCGAGGATGCCGAGACCCTGCTCAAGCATGCCGACATCGCGATGTACTCGGTCAAGACCGACGGCAAGGGCAGCTATCGCTTCTTCCAGTCGCGCTTCTTCGAGGCGATCCGCACCCGGCTGGAGACCGAGATGGAGATGCGGCGTGCGCTCGACCAGCACCAGTTCGTGGTGCATTACCAGCCGCGCGTGGACCTGCTCGCCGGTACCGCCTCGAGCATGGAGGCCCTGGTGCGCTGGGAGCGCCCCGGCAATGAGCTGGTCGGCCCCGACCGCTTCATCCCGCTGGCCGAGGAGACCGGCCTGATCGTGCCGCTGGGCGAGCAGGTGGTCGACAGCGTCTGCCGCCAGCTGGCCCTGTGGGCGCGCGATGGCGCGGACCTGGTGCCGGTGTCGGTCAATGTCTCGCCGCGCCAGTTCAGCCAATCCGACATCCTGGCCATGTTCCGCGACGCGGTCGCCCGCCACGGCATCGATCCGGCGCTGCTCGAGATCGAACTCACCGAGTCCTCGATGATGCAGGACGGGGTAGGCGAATCGGGCGTGTTCGCCGGGCTGCGCGCGCTCGGCATCAAGCTGTGCATCGACGACTTCGGCACCGGCTATTCCTCGCTGTCCCAGCTCCAGCGCCTGCGCTTCGACGTGCTCAAGATCGACCGCGCCTTCGTGCTGCGCATCGAATACCCGGAGGGCGACACGCTCATCGCCTCGATGATCGCCATGGCCCACGCGCTCGGCATGCGGGTGGTGGCCGAGGGCGTCGAGAACCAGCGCCAGATGCAGCTGCTGAAGACGCTCGGCTGCGACGAGGGGCAGGGCTACTATTTCTCGCGCCCGGTGCCGGCCGCCGACGCCCAGCCGGTCGGCGCTTACAGATTCGCGACATTCTCCGGACAATAAGCCCAAGAACGGCTTTGCGGTCCGCCCTAGAATCCCCGCATCGACAACCGGCCGGCGGCGCCAGCGCCGCGGCCTTCAACAGGGGGTAGGGCATGCAACAACACATCACACCGGGCGTGCTGGCGGTCGCGGGCGCCTGCGCGCTGCTGCTGGCCGGCTGCGGCGGCGACAGCGGCGGACAACTCGACGGCGGCGGCGCGCAGATCCCGGCCGTCTCGCGCATCGACCTGCTGGCCAGCGACACGCGCGGCATGGAAAGCGTCGTGCTCAAGGACGGCGCCGCCTTCGTCTCGCTGTCCAACAGCGCCACCCAGGGCACGGCGGTCCTGAAGGCGGCGCTGCCCTTGAGCAGCGCGTCGACGTGGACCCCGGTGGCCCTGGGCGGCTGCGCCCTCGGCCCGGTGGGAGACTTCATCGTGCGCGCGCCCAAGCTCAGGATGGCGGGCGACACCCTGTGGCTGATCCAGCCGTGGACGGAAGGGCCCGACCCGGCGGTCCAGGAACATTCGGCCTGCACCATGACGGCGCAGGCGGCCAGCTTCGCACCGCGCGACGCCGGCCTGCGCGCCTGCAACGAGTACTTCTGCTCGACCCTGGACATGAGCGACATCAAGCTCTCAGGCACGCGCCTGTACAGCAACGCCGGCGCCGGCCTGAACCTGTTCGGGTCGAGCGACGGCGGCGCCACCTGGCGCGTGCTGCGCGGCCAGTTCGACGCCATGATGTGCACCCACACCTCGTTCCAGGTGATCGGCGAGCGCGTGCTGGTGGGCGGCGAGTGCCCGCTGGACTTCGCTTTCCTCGAAGCCTACCAGCTGTCCGCCGATGGCCTGGCGCTGGCCAGCCAGGACAAGCTGGCGCTCACCGTGCCCGCGCTGCAGAACCGGAACATCCAGTTCATCGAGCAGGTCGGCGGCGCCCAGCGCATCTTTGTCGGCGTCGAGGGCGGCCTGCTGCGCAGCGAGGATGGCGGCAAGAGCTTCAAGTTCGTGATCCACCACCCGGTCGAGGGCGCCAGCATCTACCCCTATGTCAAATCGATCCTCGCCCTCAAGGCGCGGCCGGACACCCTGGTCGTGAGCGGCTTCGACAAGAAGAACGCCAAGCCCTACCTGGCGGTCTCGCGCGACGGCGGCACGAGCTGGCAAGAGCTCTCCAGCATGTTGCCGGGTTACAGCCAGCCGCCGAGCGGCGACACCAAGGCGGCAATCCCGACTTCGCTGGCTGAAGATGCGCAAGGCCACGTGCTGATCACGCTCAACGAGCGCGAAGACGGGCAGGGCAGGTTACTGCAGCTGACCCTCGGCCGCCGCTGAGGGCTGAGCCGCGGGCCGGCGCATCGTGCACCGTCCGGCCCGCATGAAACAAAACTACATAGACATTCCCGATTTGTGTCATGCTCTCGTCTGCGGCCGGCGGGCCGGCTGCCGCCCGTTTACGACAACCAGAACAACGATAGCGACGACATGACACGAACACCGATAGCCCTGGCGCTGGCGCTGATGGCCAGCCAGCTTGCCTTCGCCCAGAACGCCGACCGCCAATTCGAAGGCGTCACGCGCGCCCAAGACACGCTCGAGATCGCGACCAGCGACGGCCGCTACCTGATCCGTCCCTACGCGGCCAATATCGTCGAGACCAGTTTCGTGCCCAAGGGCGAGCGCCTGGACTCGGCCTCGCATGCGGTGGTGCTGGCGCCAGGCAAGGTGGCCGCCAGCTTCAAGGACGAGGGCGGGCGCATCACCTACGCGACCGAAGGCATCAGCGTGGTCGTCGACAAGCAGCCCTTCCGCATCAGCTACGCCTATAAAGGCAAGCCGCTGGTGGCCGAGAAGCGCGGCTATGCCAAGGGCGCCGAACTGGAGTCCATCGAGTTCGCGCTGGACGGCGGCGAGGCCCTGTACGGCGCCGGCGCGCGCGCGGTCGGCATGAACCGCCGCGGCAACCGCTTCCGCCTGTACAACCGCGCCGACTACGGCTACGGCAAGCGCTCGGAGCTGCTGAACTTCACGATCCCGGTCGCGCTGTCGTCCAGGCAGTACGCGATCCACTTCGACAATCCGCAAACCGGCTGGCTCGACTTCGACAGCCGCCGCGACGGCACCCTGCGCTACGAAGTGAGCGGCGGGCGCAAGACCTACCAGGTGGTCGCCGGCGACAACTGGGAGCAGGTCATGGACGGCTACACCAGCCTGACCGGCCGCCAGCCGCTGCCGCCGCGCTGGGCCTTCGGCAATTTCGCCAGCCGCTTCGGCTACAAGAGCGAGGCCGAGACGCGCGCGGTGGTCGACAAATTCGCCGCCGAGAAGATCCCGCTCGACGCCGTCGTGCTCGACCTCTACTGGTTCGGCAAGACCGTCAAGGGCACCATGGGCAACCTGGACTGGGACCGCGACACCTTCCCGACCGCCGAGAAGATGATGGCGGATTTCGCTAAAAAGGGCGTGAAGACCATCGTCATCAGCGAGCCCTTCGTCCTGACCACCTCGAAACGCTGGCAGGAAGCGGTCGACAAGGGGGTGCTGGCGACGGACGCAGCGGGCAAGCCCTTCGTCTACGATTTCTATTTCGGGAACACCGGCCTGGTCGACCTGTACAAGCCGGAAGGGCGCGACTGGTTCTGGAACATCTACAAGGGCCTGAAGAACGGCGGCGTGGGCGGCTGGTGGGGCGACCTGGGCGAGCCGGAGATGCACCCGAGCGCGCTGCTGCACGCGGCCGGCAGCGCCGACCAGGTGCACAACATCTACGGCCACGACTGGGCGCGCCTGATCGCGGAAGGCTACAAGAAGGATTTCCCGAACGAGCGCCCCTTCATCCTGATGCGGGCCGGCTACTCGGGCTCGCAGCGCCACGGCATGATCCCGTGGTCGGGCGACGTCAGCCGCAGCTGGGGCGGCCTGCAGTCGCAGATGGAAATCGCGCTGCAGATGGGCATGCAGGGCCTGGCCTACATGCACTCGGACCTGGGCGGCTTCGCGGGACCGGTGCTGGACGACGAGCTGTACGTGCGCTGGCTGCAGTACGGCGTGTTCCAGCCGGTGTTCCGTCCGCACGCGCAGGATGCGGTGCCGTCCGAACCGGTGTTCCGCAGCGAGCGCACCAAGGTACTGGCGCGCGAGGCGGTGTGGCTGCGTTATGCGATGCTGCCGTATAACTACACCATCGCGTTCGACAACAGCCGGAACGGCATGCCGCTGATGCGTCCCCTGATGTTCGTCGAGACCGATCCGGACAAGCCCTTCGACCGCTCGACCACGTATTTGTGGGGGCCGGACTTCCTGGTGGCGCCGGTGGTGGAGCCGGGCGCGACCCGTTCCGAGGTCTACTTCCCGACCTCGAGCAAGGTCTGGTTCGACTTCCATACCGGCGAAGCCCATACGGGCGGCGTGCTGGAGGTGGTGAAGCCGGAAGACGCCCACATCCCGGTCTACGTCCGTGCCGGCGCCTTCATCCCGATGGCCAAGGTGGCCCAGACCACGCGCGACTACAATAGCCGCCAGATCGACCTGCATTACTACCACGACGCCTCGGTGGCCGCGTCCAGCGGCAAGCTGTACGACGACGACGGCGAGACGGCCGACGCCCATGCGAAGGGCATGTACGAGATCGTGCGTTTCGCGAGCAAGTACGCCGCGGGCAAGCTGGAGGTGGGATTCGAGACCGAGACCGGTAAAGCGTACCGCGCGGCGGAACGCGGCTTCGTGCTGAAGGTGCACAACGTCCAGGCCTCGCCGCGCGCGGTCAGCATCGACGGCCGCGCGGCGCGGTTCAGCTGGAATGCCAAGCACAAGCTCCTCGAAGTCGGCGTCCCGGCGCGCAAGGGACAAGCGGGGAAGGTTGTGATGTCGCTGTGAGCGTGATCGGGTAATTCAGTCTCACCACCAACCCTAAGACCGTCATTCCGGCGAAGGCCGGAATCCAAGTTTCTACGCGTACCTCCTGCGGCCCCTGTTAGTGGTAACGCGACGAACTTGGGTTCCGGCCTTCGCCGGAACGACGTGCTGAGGCTAGCGGTGATCGCGCTTACCGCGCCACGATCAGCCGCAGCCCCAACCCAATAAAGATCGCCCCCGCCACCCGGTCCAGCCACAGGCCCGCGGTCGGCGTCCGATTCAGCCACTGCCCGATCGCCCCCGAAAAGTAACCCAGCATCCCGAACAGCAGCGCCGCCTGCGCGGTGAAGGTCAGCCCCAGCGCCGCCGTCTGCCAGTTCGCATCCCCGCGCGTCGCCACCACGAACTGCGGCAGGAAGGACAGGAAGAACAGCACCACCTTCGGGTTGATCGAGTTCGCCACCAGGCCCTTCACGAACAGTTGGCCCGGCGTCTCGTCGGCGCCGCCCGCCGCGCCGACCTTGGCGCCGCCGCGGCTGCGGATCGCCTGCCAGCCCATCCAGATGAGGTAGAGCCCGCCTGCGATTTTCAGCGCCATAAAGGCCGTCGGCGAGGCGGCGATCAGGGCGCTGACGCCGATTACCGCCAGGATCGTATGGTTCAGGCAGCCGAGCGCGCAGCCGAGGCCGAAAGCGATGCCGCGCGCGCGGCCCTTGGCGATGCCGAGACTGAGCACCATCAGGTTGTCGGGGCCGGGGGAAAGGGTGATCAGGACGGCGGCGGCCAGGAAGCCGGCGAATTGTTCGGGCGTGAGCATGCGGTTGGTATGAACAAAAAAGAAACAGCATACCGCATGCCGGGTAAAGAGATCTAAGCGATCGCCTTCATGTCCAGTTCGATCCAGGTCGGCGCGTGGTCGCTCGGCTTCTCGCGCGCCCGCACGAACTTGTCCACGCCGGCGGCCTTCAGCGCCGGCGCCAGGGAAGGGCTGAGCAGCAGGTGGTCGATCCGCAGGCCGGCGTCGCGCCCGAATGCGTCGCGGAAGTAATCCCAGAAGGTATAGATGGTTTCGTCCGGATGCATGGCGCGCAGGGAATCAAGCCAGCCCTGGGCCACCAGCCGGTGGAAGGCTTCGCGCGTCTCGGGGCGGAACAGCGCGTCGGTCAGCCAGCGCTCCGGCTTGTAGACGTCGCGCTCGGTCGGCATGACGTTGTAGTCGCCGGCCAGCACCACCGGCACGCCGGCATCGAGCAAGCCCTGGGCGCGCTGGATCAGGCGCTCGAACCAGGCCAGCTTGTAGTCGAACTTGGGGCCGGGCGCCGGGTTTCCATTGGGCAGGTAGAGGCAGCCGACCAGCACGCCCTGGTAGGCCGCTTCCAGGTAGCGGCTCTGCTCGTCCGACGGATCGCCCGGCAGGCCGCGCTGGACTTCCTGGGCCGGGCCCTCGCGGGTGAGAATGGCGACGCCGTTCCAGCTCTTCTGGCCGATCCAGAGCGCGTGGTAGCCGGCATCGCGGATCGCCGCCTCCGGGAACTTCTCGTGCACGGCCTTGAGCTCCTGGAGGCAGAGCACGTCCGGCTGGCGCTCCTCGAGGTATTGGAGCAGGGCGGGCAGGCGGCTGCTGATGCCATTGACGTTGTAGGTGACGACGAGCATGGTGTCTCCGGATGAGTCGATGGACAAGATTGTGCCCCTTGAGCTGTAGTGTTGTCGCACGCATAAGCTGGCAAACTAAGCAAAACTCGGCCTTTATAGCGGAACGAGCATTTTCTTATGGTTATTTATTCTTTTTGGCATATATGCGTTTGTCATATACTGCTGGGATCGAATATTTTTAGCTTTGGAGCATCCGTGTTCAACCGCCGTCACTTTGTCATTAGCGCCTTCGCCCTGTCTCTCCTGGCAAGCGGCGCCGCCCAGGCCGACCAGCTGGCCGACATCAAGAAGAAGGGCGTGATCGTGTTCGGCGTACTCGGTACGGACGAACCGAACAGCTTCATCGAACCCAAGACCCGCCAGCTGGTGGGTTACGAGATCGACCTGGCCACCGCGGTGGCGAAGAAGCTGGGTGTCAAGCCGGTGTTCAAGCAGATGGCCGTCTCGGCCCGCATTCCCGAGCTGCAGCAGGGCCACGTCGACGTGCTGGCCGCCACGCTGACCCACAATAAGGAACGCGAGTCGCAGGTCGATTTCGCCCTGACCCATTTCGTCACCGGCTCCAAGGTCATGGTGCGCGCCGTCAGCGGCATCAAGGGGCTGGACCAGCTGGCCGGCAAGAAGGTGGTCACGGTGCGCGGCGGCACCCAGGAAACGAATATCCGCAAGGCCGTCCCGACGGCCGGCGTGGTGACCTTCGAGAACACCCAGCAAGCCTTCCAGGCCCTGCGCCAGGGCAAGGGCGTCGCCTACGTGAATGACGAATCCTCGCTGCTGGCCGACTACGGCAAGCTGGGGCCGGCCGCCAAGGGCTTCACCATCCTGCCGACCTCGATCGGCAACGAGTCCATCGCCATGGGCCTGCGCAAGGGCGAGAAGAGCCTGAAGGCCGTGGTCGACCAGACCCTGCGCGAGCTGGAAGCAAGCGGCGCCGCCGAGCAGCTGTTCAACAAGTGGTACGGCCCGGGCACCCGCGCGAACATCGCCAAGCGCCAGTTCAAGATCGCCACCGACAAGATCTGAATCTGAGTCCACACCTTGCAGTTTTTCGATCCGACCATCCTGCAGTCCGGCCAGTACCATGACTGGCTGGTGCAGGGCTTCATCCTGTCGCTGCAGCTGACCGCCGCCAGCTTCGTTTTCGCGCTGCCCTTCGGGGCCCTGGTCGCGGTGATGCGCACCTCGTCGTTCGCCCTGGCGCGCACGGCGGGCGCGGTCATCGTCGAAGGTATCCGCAACGTGCCGCTGCTGGCGCACCTGCTGTTCTGGTACTTCGCCTTCCCCGAACTGCTGCCCGAAGGCGCGCGCGAATTTTTATATGCCCACAATCCGGAAGCCGTGTGCGCCGTGATCGCGCTGGCACTGTACAGCGGCGTACACATGGCCGAGGACATCCGCAGCGGCATCCGCGCCATTCCGTCCACCCAGCTCGAAGCGGCGCGCTCGCTTGGCCTGGGCCGGGTGGCGGCGGTGCGCCTGGTGCTGCTGCCGCAGGCCCTGCGCGCCTCGGTGCCGCCGCTGCTGTCGCAGACCGTCAACCTGTGGAAGGACACCAGCGTGGCCACCGTGATCGGCGCCGCCGAGATGATGTACCAGGCCGCGCGCGTGGAGACCAGCAGCTTCCGCAGCGTCGAGGCCTTCACCTTCGCCACCCTGGCCTACCTGACGGTGTCGCTCCTGATCTCGCTGGCGGCCCACCTCTACCAGCGCCGCTATCCGGTGCGACCGGCATGAGGACGTGAGACAAGCCATGCTCGAACTGATCGATACCTACTGGCTGTACTTCCTGGTCGGCCAATATCCCGAAGGCCCGCTGGGCGGTGTCGCGCTGACGGTGCTGCTGTCCGGCGCGGCCCTGGTGCTGGCGATGCCGCTCGGCCTGCTGCTCGGCATCGCCCGCGTCAGCCCGCTGCGCGCCGTGCGCTGGCCGGTGGCCGCGCTGGTGCAAGTGGTGCGCGCGGTGCCGCTGCTGCTGGTGGTGTTCTGGGTCTACTTCTTCCTGCCGGCCGTGACCGGCGTCAAGACCGGCCAGGCCACCACCATGCTGATGGTGCTGGTGCTGTTCGACGGCATCTACCTGGCCGAGATCGTGGCGGCCGGCATCCGGGCGCTGCCCAAGGGGCAGCTCGAAAGCGCGCGCTCGCTGGGCCTGGGCTACGGCCAGGCGCTGCGCCACGTGGTGCTGCCCCAGACCCTGCGCAACGGCCTGCCTTCGCTGGTGAGCCAGCTGGTGTCGACCATCAAGGCGACCTCGCTCGGCTACATCATCGGCCTGTCGGAGGTGTCCTTCATCGCCACCCAGGTCAACACCCTGGTGTTCACCCAGGCGGTCGAGGTCTACCTGATCCTGGCCCTGACCTATTTCGTGCTCTGTTTCGGCCTGTCGCGGCTGGCCTTCCTGCTCGAGCGGCGCCTGCAGGGGCGCGCCGTGCGGGTTCTGTAAAGGATGTGTGAACGATGATCGTTCTGGATAAAGTCAACAAGTGGTACGGCGACTACCACGCTCTGGTCGATGTGAGCGAGCGGGTGGAGAAAAACGAGGTGGTGGTCGTCTGCGGCCCCTCGGGCTCGGGCAAGTCGACCCTGATCCGCACCCTCAACCGGCTCGAAGAGATCGATGGCGGCCGCATCGAAGTCGGCGGCCGCGATATCCATGCGCGCGGCCTCGACGTCAACAGCCTGCGCGCCGGCATCGGTTTCGTGTTCCAGCACTTCAACCTGTTCCCGCACCTGACGGTGCTGGAGAACTGCACCCTGGCGCCGGTCCAGCTGAAGCGCGCCAGCCTGAAAGAGGCGCGTGAGCTCGCGCTGCAACTGCTGGAGCAGGTGGGCCTGGCGCACAAGCGGGACGCCTACCCCAGCGAGCTGTCGGGCGGCCAGCAGCAGCGCGTGGCGATCGCCCGCGCGCTGGCCATGCGCCCGCCTATCATGCTGTTCGACGAGCCGACCAGCGCGCTCGACCCCGAGATGGTGGGCGAGGTGCTGCAGGTGATGCGCTCGCTGGCGAAACAGGGCATGACCATGGTCTGCGTCACCCATGAGATGGGCTTCGCGCGCGAAGTGGCGGACCGCGTCTGGTTCATGAGCGAAGGGAAGATCCTGGAGCAGGCCTCGCCGGATGAGTTTTTCAACAATCCGCAGCACCCGCGGGCGCAGCAGTTCCTGGCGGACCGCAGCGGGCGCTAGTGTTCCCCGCGGCAGCAAGACCGTCGCACCGGCGCAGGCCGGTGCCTAAGTCTTGCTTGCGCTTCCACTGCGCGACGAACTTGGGCCCCGGCCTTCGCCGGGGCGACGGTTTTACGGCTAACGATAAGGGTCAAGCCGGCTGGAAGTTGACGCTATTTGCGCACCAGCGACCACTGCTGGTTACTGCCGTTATTCACCGGCCACTGGATGATCTGCGCATTCTCCGCCGTGCTCTTGTTCTGCACGTCGAGCACCATTCCGCTCAGCTGGTTGGCCGCCGTATGGTAGCCGGCCGCCGGACTGGCGAAGCGCCAGCGCTGGCCCGGGCCTCCCCAGTAGCCCCACTGGGCGATATTCGTGCCCTGGGTGGTCGAGTTGCCGTAGTTGTCCAGGCTGCGCAGGCTGTTGGCGTTGATCACGCTGTAGTAGCCGTCGCCCTGGCCGATCACATACCACTGCTGGTGGCGGCCGTTGGCGTCGCTGGCCTGCTGCACCATCGCCCCATCCGCCGCCGAGGCGCCCGCCACGCCCAGCACCTTGCCGCTCAGCCGCGACTTGAAGGCGTACAAGCCGTCGCTGATGCCGCCGCAGCCGGCGAAGTTGCTGAAGTTGCGAGTGAGGGTGGGCCAGCCGTTGGCGTAGCTCATGCGCAGGATGTCGAGCTTGGCATTGCCGCCGTCGCTCAGGTCGTAGTAATGGGTCGAGACGAAGTGGCAGCCGTCCTGCTTCAGCTCGCCGATATGGCCGGGACCGCGGTATTTGCCGTCGCTCACCGGTAGTACGGTGCGCGTGCCGGAGTAGGGGCCGCGGATATTGCTGGCCTTTTGTACTTCCACGTAATAGGTGCTGGCCGCGCCGTCGCAGCACTTTCCGCGGTTGACGAAGAGGTAGTACTCGTTGCCGTTGCGGGTGATCGCGGGCGCCTCGATGTCGCGGTGTCCACCGCCCCAGATGGTGCTGATGCTGCCGGTGATCTTGCCGCTGGACTGGTTGATCTCGGCCAGCCCGATCCCGCCGAAGAAGGAACCCCAGGACATGTAGACCTTGCCGTCATGGTCGCGGAACAGGGACGGGTCGATCGCGTTGATCTCTCCGCTGCCGCCGAAGGATTCGACCACGATGCCCAGGTCGGTCCAGGCGGGGTTCTTCAAGGAGGCGGTGCGCGCCACGCCGATTGCGGAGCTCGAGGTGCCGAAGGTCGAGACCGAGTAGTACAGGTAGTAATAGCCGTTCATCCGGATCAGGTCCGGCGCCCAGAACGCGCCGGTGAAGCCGGGAATCTTGTTCTTGATCCAGGCGGGGTAGTTCGTGAATACCGGGCCGGGGCCGCCGGTCCAGGTTACCAGGTCCTTCGAGGTCGAGTACCAGACGCCGGTGCCGGTGGTGAAGTTGAAGTAGGTGTCGCCATCCTTGGTGATGGTGCCGGGATCGTGCGCGTTCTTGAGTCCAGCCAGTTCGATGCCTGTTGCGGAAGCGGCGCTGAGCGCCAAACACAGTGCTGCCAGGTACTTGTTCATCGAGATCTCCAGTATTGTGGTTGTATGTACTGCCCGGCCAGCGTAGGCGCGACCGTGGGGCGCCACCAATGAATTTAATCTCGGCCGCAATACCGTTTTCGGTATCCCATCCATGCGCAATGCATGTCGCGAAAATAACCAATAGTAACTGGCAGTCAAGAGCGTTTGCATTATTGAACTACCCATGAATTTCTTTGCAAGATTGCTGCCCCTGCTATCTCTGCCATAGGGAAACTGCCAGATCCTACCCCTCAAAGAAATAAATCGCCTGAACGCAACAAGATTTGTTTGAAACCGGTTGTCACACGGAAAAAGCGTGGCTATACTCGTTTCAGTGTCTGAAAAGGGCAAACTCCGCGAAAGCGGAGGACGCAAAGTCAACGGTCTAATGAGCCTTCGGGCTCGATGACGGCAGGACTGCCAGAATCGATCCGCGCAAACCCGCGAACGCCAGTTCGCCCTGCGGTCGCTTGCTCGCAATCCTCGAGTCGTCGCTTAACTTACAGGATTCGCCAGCATGCCACTCACCTCCGCCATCTTCCGCAAGACCTCCATCGCCATCGCCGCCGGCTTCATGTCGCTGCTAGCCGTCTCGAACGCCAGCGCCGCACCGGGCGGCGTCCAGGGCGAGTTCGCCCGCGGCCGCATCCTGGTCGAAGCGCGCGCCGGCCTGTCCGACGCCGAGCTCGGCAAGGCGATCAAGGCCCATGGCGGCAAGTCGGCCCGCAAGCTGGGCCAGAGCAACATCCATGTAGTCGAGCTGCCGCCGGGCCTGTCGGAAGAAGACATGGTTGCCAAGCTGTCGCGCCATCCGCACTTCAAATTCGCTGAACTCGACCGTAAAGTCTCGGTCGCCATGGCCGTGACCGACCCGTATATCGGCAGCGCCTGGCACATCGGCAAGATCGGTGCCAGCACGGCCTGGGACAGCAGCCAGGGTTCCGGCATCACCATCGCCGTGCTCGACACCGGCGTCAACGTGGCCCACCCGGACCTGAAGGACCGCATGGTCGCCGGCTACAACGCCGTCAACAACGGCACCGACGTCACCGACCTGTGCGGCCACGGCACCGCCGTCGCCGGCGCCGCCGCCGCGACCACCAACAACGCCCTGGGCGTGGCCGGCATCGCGGGCGCCGCCCGGATCATGCCGATCCAGATCTCCTACAAGGATTCGACCGGCTGCCACGCTTACGACAGCACCATCGCCAACGGCATCACCTGGGCCGCCGACCACGGCGCGCGCATCGCCAATGTCAGCTTCGTCGGCATCGCTGGCAGCGCCTCGGTGAAAAGCGCCTCGCGCTACATGAAGAACAAGGGCGGCCTGGTGTTCATCTCGGCGGGCAACAACAACGTCGACGAGAACGTCGTGCCGGACACCGGCTACGTCATCGTGTCGGCAACCGACAGCTACGACAAGAAGGCCAGCTTCTCGAGCTGGGGCAGCTTCGTCACGCTGTCGGCGCCGGGCACCGGCATCTGGACCACCACCAGCACCCTCGGCTACGGCACCAAGAGCGGCACGTCGTTCTCGAGCCCGATCAGCGCCGGCGTGGCCGGCCTTCTGATGGCGGCCCGTCCGGACCTGAGCGGCGCGCAGGTCGAATCGATCATGTACTCGACCGCGGTCGACCTGGGCGTGGCCGGCCGCGACCCGATCTTCGGCTACGGCCGCGTCGACGCCGCCGCCGCGATGGCTGCCGCCCGCGGCTACACCTCGCCGGTGGACACCACTGCGCCTAAGGTTGCGATTTCCGCGCCGCTGGGCAGCAGCACGGTCTCCAGCCTGGTCCCGGTGAGCGTGAACGCCAGCGACAACGTGGGCGTGGCCCGCGTCGAGCTGAAGGTCAACGGCACCGTGGTCGCCACCGACAGCGCCGCGCCGTACAGTTTCAGCTGGAATTCGGCCGGCGTGGCCAACGGCATGGCCAGCCTGGTCGCCGTCGCCTACGACGCCGCCGACAACGCCGGCAGCTCGGCTGCGGTGTCGGTGAACGTCGCCAACAGCAGCACCGGCACCGTGGTGACCGATACCACCGCCCCGGTGGTCGCGATCAATAACCCGGTCAACGGCGGCAGTGTCCGCGGCTCGGTGTCGGTGAGCGTCAGCGCCTCCGACAATGCCGGCGCCGCGGGCATCACCAACAGCATCGCCATCGACGGCGCCGTCAAGGCGACCGGCACCGGCGGCTCGCTGGCCTACAGCTGGAACAGCAAGAAGTCGGGCAAGGGTACCCACACCATCACCGCGACTTCGCGTGACAAGGCCGGCAACGTGGCCACCAAGACCGTCAGCGTGACCGTGCGCTGATCTCCGCGGCAGCGGTAACGAAAATGGCGCCCTTGGGCGCCATTTTTTATGCCCTTACTTCCCGGGTCCTGGCGCCGGCGACAAGGTCCGTGGCGCCACGCCCGTGGTGGTCATGACCACGGGCCGGATGCTGCCGTCGTCCTCGAAGTACAAGCGCTCGATCGCCGTCTCGCGGTGATGGCCGTTGGTGTCGTTCAGGGGGCGGCGGTGGTAGGCGATATACCAGTCGTCGGTGCCCGGGATGTTGACCACCGAGTGATGCCCCGCGCCCTTGGCGATCTTGCGGTCCTGGCCCAGGATCGTGCCGGCGCGCTTGAACGGGCCGGTGGGCGACTCGCCCATCGCATAGGCGACGCGGTAGTCCGGCCCCGTCCATGCTCCTTCCGACCACATGAGGTAATACACGCCCTTGCGCTTGACCATGAAGGAGCCTTCCACATAGGCGGGGTCGGGCGTGATTTCCTTGAAGGTGACGCCGTCGGGGAAGGGGACGAGGCTCAGCAGGTCGGGCGCCAGCTTGACCACGTTCGCATGCTTCCACCCGCCGTAGTACAGGTAGAGCTGGCCATCGTCGTCCTTGAAGACCATCTGGTCGATGGGCTGGGCGCCGTGATGGATCTTGTCGATCAGGGGACGCCCGAGCGCATCCCTGAACGGCCCCTCGGGACGCTCACTGACCGCCACCCCGATTCCGCCGGTCTGCCCGTCGCTCTTGATGTCGTTGGCCCCGAAGAACAGGTAGTACTTGCCTTCGTGCTCGATGGCCGACGGCGCCCAGACCGCATACGCGGCCCAGGCCACATGCTCGACATCGAGCACGTGCGCGTGCTTCGTCCAGTTCACCAGGTCCGGGGACGAAAACGCATTGATGAAGGTCTGCTTCAGGTAGGGTTCCCAGATCAGCTTCGACTGCGCACGCATGCGCTGCTGCTCCGGAGTAAAGGAGCGGGACCGGTCGGGCTTGCCGAAATGGTCCGAGTAGGTGGGATAGATCCAGTAGGTGTTGCCGAAGATGCGGATCTCCGGGTCGGCGTACCAGCCGGGAACGATCGGATTGGCCGCATGCGCGGGAATGACGGCGGCGCTGGAGAGGGCAAGCGCCAGCGCGTGTGCGATGGCGACGGACATTCTATTCATTGCTGGGACTCCGGGAAGTGAACATGGCAGGCGTGGGGCGCAGAAACTTTTCAAGAATAGCATCACTTTTTCCCCGTCAAGCAAGCGGCGCATGACGACCTACTTGACGGTGGGAATTGGCGCCGCCACAACTCGGCCTTGCCACAGCTCAGTTGTTTTAACAACTAGTCGTTGCGGTCTTGTTACCGCGAAGCGTAGCATCGTCTGGCAGACAGAACACTTGGCCGGTACAGCCAAGGGCAATGACGCGGCTGGCCGACCCGGCTGGCCCCATGTTTGTCAGATCCTGATTGAGGAAACCGTGATGACCAAGAGAAGAGACTTCCTTCGGATGGCCTCCGGCGCGGGTGTCTCCGCGTGCGCGGCGGCAGTGGTTCCGAAGTTCGCAAAGGCGCAGGCCGGACGCAGCGTGAATGTGCATTACATCGACCCGAGCGTCGCCGGTCCGGGCGACGGAACGCTCTCCAACCCGTTCCGCTCATGGGCCAGCGTGTCGTGGGCGTCCGGCCATACCTACCTGCAAAAACGCGGCACCACCTATTCGGGGGTATTCCAGGTGGCGGCGAGCGGCACCGCGTCGAAGCGCATCACCATTGGCGCGTATTACAAGTCCAACGGCGGCGACGATACGTCCAAGCCAAAACCAATCATCATTCTGCCGCCGGCGCCCACCACGCCGGCCACCGGCGCGTCGATCGCGGTGTACAAGCAGGAGCGCGATTTCGTCACCTACCGTCACCTCGACATCCGGAATAGCGCACTGCCGGAGGCGAGCGACGCGGCGATCATCTGGCTGGGCAATTACTGCGTTTTCGAGAACTGCAATGTGAGCTCGAATTGCGCCGGCGTGTATATCTTCGAAAAGAACGGCGTGACCGTCTCAGGCTGTGTGCTGGACGTCATCAGGAATGGCCCGAGCTTCGGCAACCAGGGGATCCTGGTCGCCGGGAACGCCAATATGGACGACATCCGCTTGCTCAATAATGTTGTCCGCCACCGCGGCGGCGGCACGGTGGCATCGCATGGCATCCGCTGTGAAACCTATAGCAGCGCCGCCTTCATCACACGTCTCGTCATTCGCGGGAACAGCGTCTCTCCGCCACCTGGTGTCGATGTCAACCCGAACCGCAGGGCGATCGGCATCTACCTGGTCCAAGGGCAGGCTGCCACCCTGGACAAGAATACCGTCACCGGCATGCTGACCGGCATCTTCATCAATGGTGGAGACCGTAGCTACGTCGGCAACAATAACTGCAGCAAGAATATGAACTTCGGCATCCATATCAGCGGCCTTGCCAAGTCCTACATCATCGAACGCAATACCTGCAATGCCAACGGCGGCACCTTGACCACGACCTATTATGGGCGCGGCATCGAGCTGTCGTCGGCGGACGGGCAGGGCGCCGTCTCGGGCCACACGATCCGCTACAACACCTGCAGGTTCAACTTCAACTACGGCGGTCCGCTGGACAACGGTTCGGAAGGCATCGGCATCGGCGTGGACGATGGGACCAGCAAGTGTTCGGTGTACGGGAACATCATCTCGAACAATGAGGGGAATGGTATCCAGGTATACGGCGGCGGCGATCGGGCGAAGTGGACTGACACGGGCGGCCATACGATCGATTCCAACAAGATGGATTCAAATTGCAGCTACTCCGTGCTGGGGCGGCGTAGTGGTGGAAAGACGCCCAGCCAATTTCAGGCCCATATTGCGCTGGCTTACGTCTACGGCAGCCCTACCATCGTTTCGAAAAACACGTTCTCGGGAAGCACGCAAATGGGGGTCTATACCGACGGCACGGACGAGAACATCACGATCGTCGGCAATATCTAGCCGGCCCACTACCCGGAGAATTACCGGATGCGCCCGATGACATGGCGTTTCATTGCTGGCCTGAATGCGTGAAACCGAGCGTGCATCCCAATGCTCGCTTATCGCTTCGCATACTCGACGAAGCTGTCACGCATAAAAAAGCAATAGGCGACTACGCCACTCTTGACGAGTGCGCTCCTCACCCAGGCTCGCCGCGATCCGCGCGAGCTTTCAAACTGTCGGGTAGCTTGTACAAACAACCCCTCTTGCGTCCTACAGAAGGCCGCGTTTTATGCTGGCAGGGTAGCCTGAAAAACGAAAGGCCCAATAGCTAAAATGAATTGCTGATCAGACGGGCAAGGCCTTCATGCCGTGTGGATTTACGTAATTTATCGGTGTTACAAGCTGCGCTCGCCGGAAATTCAACGATACCCAACCAAGAGCATAAAAGGAGATGACGTCATGGCGCAATCGGATCGTCAAGGCGACGGTACGCCGCCAAGCAATATTCATGTCGGCCCAGCGACAAAGAAGGCGAACTGGATTCCCTGGATACTTTTGGCGCTGGGGCTGCTTGCGCTCCTGTTCGGGCTCAGGCGCTGTAGTGACGAGAGAGACAGCGCACCCGTCGCAGCGGTTCCTGCGACCGCGCCTGTCGCCGACACGGCGACCGTCCCGGCTACTGCCCCTGCAACGGTGGCGACCCCGGCGCCTGCCGCTGTCCCCGCCACCGGGGCGGTCCTTGCCGGCACCTCGGGTGTCGGCAGCTACCTTGCCGGAACCGAAGCATTGCCCCGCACCTTCGTGTTTGAAAAGCTTCATTTCGATACCAGCAAAAGCGACATCCGCCCCGTCGACCGTGACGAGCTGAACACGCTGGGAGCCGCCTTGAAGCAGTATCCGAATGCGCGCATCCGGATCGTCGGCTATGCCGATGCGCGTGGCGCCGCGACTGCCAACGCCACGCTGGGCAAGGAGCGCGCAGAAAGCGTGAAGGCAGCGCTCGTGGCGGACGGCATTGCCGCTACTCGGATCGAAACCGCCTCCGGTGGGGAGACCAATCCTGTCGATTCAAATGCGACCTCGACCGGTCAAGCCGAGAACCGGCGGACCGAGCTGGTCGTCCTCCAGCGCTAATCCTAACCGTTGTCAAGAAAGGAAATCCTATGTCTCGCACTATCACAGCATTGTTCAACACGCGCGCCGATGCCGAAGCGGGCCGCCAGCGTCTGCTCGCCACCAATATCGATGCCGATAACGTCAAGATCCATGATAAAGCGTCGCTTGGTGAAACCGCCTATTCGTCCCATAGCGCTCCCGGCATGTGGGCGTCGATCAAGAACGCATTCCTGCCCGATGAGGATCGCCACACCTACGAGGAGGGCGTACGTCGCGGTGGCTTCCTGCTGACCGCCGACGTCGATGACGATGAAGCTGACGAGGCCGTTAAAGCACTCAATGAAGCCCACATGAACAGCGTCGATATCGACGAGCGCGCCAGTCAGTGGAAGTCGCAGGGCTGGAATCCGCCGGCGGCGGGGCTTGGCATGGCCGGAGCCGCGGGCATGAGCACCGGCTTCCAGAAATCGTCGTCGATGTCGGCGCAGTCGGCAAATCAGCAGGCCAGCATCGGGCGCACGGGCTCCCTCCAGCGCGATACTGCGACCCAGAGCATTCCCGTCGTCGAAGAGCAGCTCAAGATCGGCAAGCGCGAAGTACAGCAGGGCGGCGTGCGCGTCTACTCGCGCATTGTTGAAACACCGGTCAACGAAAGCATCAGCCTGCGCGAGGAGCACGTGGACGTGCAACGCCGCGCCGTCGACCAGCCGATCAGCTCCGACGACGTCGACGCCTTCCGGGAGCAAAGCATCGAGATGCGGGAAACCGCCGAGGAAGCCGTCGTCCAGAAATCGGCCCGCGTTGTCGAGGAGCTCACGGTCAGCAAGCAAGTCAACGAGCGCCAGGAACAGGTCCACGATACGGTGCGTCGTACCGAAGTGGAAGTGGAACGACTCGATGGCATGACTGCGTCCGGCGGCACGAACGACGACAGCTACTATCGTAGCCACTTCCAGAGCAATTACGGCGCCTCGGGCGGTTCGTATGACGATTACGCGCCGGCGTACACCTATGGCTCGCAGATGCGTGGCGACAGCCGCTACAGCAGCAGGCAATGGGACGATGTCGAAAGCGACCTGAGGTCCGACTGGGAATCGCGCAATGCCGGCGGAGGTTCAACCTGGGAAAAAATGAAGTCGGCAGTACGTCATGGCTGGGATCGCATGACGAACGATACCGGCACGAAGCGCTCGTACTAAATGGGCCGTTGACAGCGGCCGAGCAATCGGCTGCTGTCAACCGGCGTAGGAGCCGGTTCTTCTCTACCGGACAAGGAGCCGGGCTAGTCCGGCCCCCGCCCATTCTCTTTCCGGCCACCTGACCTCATTTACGCTCGTGCGCTCGACCAAGAGCTGCCTTCCAAGGTGTCTGGGTCGAGCCTGACGACCTTGGGGCGACCCCGCCGGGGAGGCGCGAAGCTCAGCGGTGTGGAAGCAAAGCATGAACGATTTCTCGGAAGGGCGCTGACCGCGGCCCGATGCCGCCGCGCTCTCTGCCTGTCTTGATATCGTTCGCCCCGAAGAACAGGTAGAACTTGCCATTGTGTTCGGTGGCCGGCGGCGCCCACACCGCATACACCGCCCAGGCCACGTTTTCGACATCGAGCACGTGCTCGTGCCGCGTTCAATTCAACAGCTTACCCCGAACATTATCTTTCCCGATTTCTGGATCGGGCGACGAGTTGCGTGCGATCCCATCTTGAATCATGCATGACCTACCGTCTACTTCGGCTTGGCCCATTCCTGCCATCCCGCCATTCACCCGTCGGGCACCTGCATCGGCAAGCATGCGATGCTCCTGTGGAATCACACTGGAGCATGAATGATGCATGAACGCACACGATTGGGTTGTTGTTTGAAGGCATATTTGTTAAGTCTGCAGTAAAGTAATGCCGGTTTGTGTGGGAGCGTCTTGCCTGAGCGAAGCTGTTCTACTGCTTCATGGCGATTCTTCCCAAGCCTGTTCCGCCAGCTGAATGCTTCCCGCGGGTCGTTTCCGCTATTCGAATCCATTCCCCGGTAGAGCGTCAGCGACGCGATTGTCTTCCGGCCGTGGCGCGGGTCGGCGGGTTAGGGTACCGCAGTACTTGTGAGTTGGAAGCTGGAGTATCAACAATGAAGCGCTGTCTGGCCGCACTACGTGCGGTACTTATTCTTCTCGCAGGCTGTACATCGGAGCTGGACGGCGGCGCAGCGGCGCCGAAAGGCTCCGTAGCGGTCAGCGTCCATGGCGTGAACTATTCCGGCGACCCGTTCAAATTCGGCGTTACGCACCCGAATGCGAGCGAAGACACGGGAGTGGGCGAGCACATCGGACCATTCAGTGCCGGCGGCACCGTTTGCTGCTTTAACTTGCCCGAGAAATGGAAGCCCGGTATCAAGCTCACGGTGTATGCGAGCCATTGGGTGGGCAAGGGCGCGAACAATGGCGCCGACACGGTCGACAAGGTCCATACCGTCGAGCTGCCGCCTTACGCGGATGGGAAAGCGGGTGAGCTATGGGTGATGCGCACGGCCGAGGGGGGACTCGAGGTGGTGTCCAGCGATTTGCAACCCGACCATCCGCAATGGCCGGGGAAGGTCAAGGGCTGGCCTGAGCCGTCTCTTGAGTTTCAGCGTAAACACTGGGCTTTGCTTCATGGTTACGCCATACAGGCCGTAGAGGACAATATTAGCCTTCTTGAGGAACTGAAAAGAACGCCACACGCAGCCATCACGAAGAGCTGGAAGTTTGACCGGCAATACCGTCATGATGAAATAGCGAACTTTTCTGGACCGGAGGATCCTCGCTATGCCGACTACCTTGAGAATCGGTATAAGGAAGGATTGCAGCAATCGAAAGCACGTGTTGCGGAGAGTTTGAGCGAGAAGCCATGAGTACGATCTTTTGTTCTATTCGGTGGATGTAGCAATTTTTAATTGGACGCTAGAGAGCCTGGAATATCGACGATGAAGCGCTGTTTGGTCGCACTGCATTTGATGCTTATTCTTGTCGCCGGCTGTACATCGGAGCTGGACGGCGGTCCAGCGGCGCCGAAAGGCTCCGTAGCGGTCAGCGTCCATGGCGTGAACTATTCCGGTGACCCGTTCAAATTCGGCGTTGCGCACCCGAATGCGGGCGAAGACACGGGAGTGGGCGAGCACATCGGACCATTCAGTGCCGGCGGCACCGTATGCTGCTTCAACTTGCCGGAGAAATGGAAGCCCGGTATCAAGCTCACGGTGTATGCGAGTCACTGGGTAGGCAAGGGCGCGAGCAATGGCGCCGATACGGTCGACAAGGTCCATACCGTCGAGCTGCCACCTTATGCGGACGGGCAGGCGGGAGAGTTATGGGTGATGCGTACAGCCGAGGGTGGACTCGACGTGGTATCCAGCGATTTGCAACCCGACCATCCGCAGTGGCCGGGCAAGATAAAGGGCTGGCCGGAGCCGTCCCTTGAGTATCGGCGTAAACGCTGGGCCTTACTGCATAAGAATGCATCGGCCTATTTAAAGAATTACGAAGACTTGCTCAAGGAGCTGGAAGAAACACCTGAGCGATCACTTAAGGAATCCTGGGATTCCGATCAAAAGTACGAACCCGACGAAATAAAAAATTTCTTCGGATTCAATGATCCCTGCTACGCGGATTATCTAAAGACTCAATTAACTGAGGGGAAGCAGTATTGGCAAGCCCGTGTGCAGCAAAGTTTGAAGGAACGGCCATGAGCATAATCCTTCGTTCTATACGGTGAACGTCGCAATACTCGCTGGGTTAGAAGCTAAAGAACATGGAGTATCAACAATGAAGCGCTGTCTGGTCGCACTGCATGCGGTGCTCGTTCTTCTCGCCGGCTGTACATCGGAGCTGGATGGCGGTGCAGTTGCGCCGAAAGGCTCCGTAGCGGTCAGCGTCCATGGCGTGAACTATTCCGGCGACCCGTTCAACTTTGGTGTTACGCAGCCGAATGCGGGCGAGGACACGGGCGTGGGCGAGCACATCGGACCGTTCAGTGCTGGCGGCACCGTATGCTGCTTCAACTTGCCGGAGAAATGGAAGCCTGGTATCAAGCTCACGGTGTATGCGAGTCATTGGGTGGGCAAGGGCGCGAACAATGGCGCCGATACGATCGACAAGGTCCATACCGTCGAGCTGCCGCCTTACGCGGACGGGAAAGCGGGTGAGCTATGGGTGATGCGCACGGCGGAGGGGGGACTCGACGTGGTGTCTAGTGATTTACAGCCCGACCATCCGCAATGGCCGGGCAAGGTCAAGGGCTGGCCCGAGCCGTCTCTCGAGTATCGGCGTGGACGTTGGGCCTTGCTGCACAAGAACGCAACGGATTATTTAGAAAATTACGAAAATTCGCTTAAGGAATTGGAAGAAAATTCTGAGCGAACCCTCAAAGAATTTTGGGAGTCTGATAAAAAATATGAGCCGGACGAGGTCAAACATTTTTCAGGTCCCGACGACCCTCGTTACATAGAACACCTAAAAACTCGTCTCAAAGAGGGGTTACAGCGGTCGCAAGCCCGTGTTCGACAGAGTCTGAAGGAGAAGCCATGAGCTCGATACTCTGTCCTAAACTAAGTGATAAGTATGCTCGAGCATTCAATAATAAAGAATTTTTCGATTCCAAGGGTGACCTAGAAAGAATCGAGAACTTCGAGATTCGCGAATCGCCTTATGGATTCGATCCAAGGCGCTCTTGCGAAACCAATCTCTTCCTCGGATTCTTTTTCGACGGCACACGCAACAACTATAGGGCGGACGAACAGGGAAACAGTCAATCAAATGTAGCGCGTCTCTATGACATCTTTCCGGGTTTCGACGTACCCAAGGTATTGCCCGAGGCATCCAAGTGGAAAGGTGAAAAAGATCCGCGATTCCCGCACTTCTACCGCATCTATGTGCCCGGGGTGGCGTCGCCATTCGAGCAGGTCGAAGACAGCGGAGCCGGATTCACGAAGATCCTCGGCGGGGCCGGGGGCAGGGAGGGAGAAGACCGCATTGTCTGGGCGCTCATACAGGCCATAAACAGCGTCCACCGGTTCTTCTATCGCCGTCCCTTGCTGTCCTACCGCGAGAGCACCGATCTCGCCATCCGCCTGTCCCTGGGCAGGATTGCCAGGGGATATATGACGAAGCCGGAACTGGGCCTGCGTGACTACATGGGCTACGCGAACATTCAGCCGCGCATGGCGTTCGAAAGTCTCTTGAAGCGGCTGCACGCCAGCGTGTCGCTGCACTGGCCTGTCGCTGGTGGTAAGCCCAGGAAGATCGACCCTGGAATCGTGAAGACGATCCACGTGTCGACCTTCGGTTTTTCCCGTGGTGCGACCCAGGCCCGGGCGTTTGCCAACTGGCTGGATTCCTTGTGCCGGCTCGACGCCATGCTGTGCGGCCGTAGTGGCCACAGCCTCGGTGGTTTTCCGGTCGAGTTCGATTTCCTGGGGCTGTTCGATAGCGTCGCTTCCGTCGGCCTGGGCAACACCTACGGTAACGCCCTGTTGACGCAGCTGGCGGACGGGCATGGCGCATGGGCGGATGCTGAAGACAGCCTTCGCATCCCGGCCAGTATCAAGAGCTGCGTCCACCTGGTCGCCGGGCACGAGCTACGGCGCAGTTTTCCACTCGACTCCATCGCGGTCGGGTCAACGCTTCCTCCAAGGTCCGAAGAAGTGGTGTTCCCTGGCGTTCACTCCGACGTAGGGGGCGGCTACGGGCCCATGCAGCAGGGCAAGGGCGTGAATCCCGATGGCAGCGATATGCTGTCCCGCTTGCCCCTGCTTTACATGTACAGGAAGGCACGCCTGGCGGGCGTACCCTTGAGACTCGACCTGGCGGACGAATGGGCGCAAAAGAAGTTCGCCATCGATGCACGTGTGCTCAAGGACTTCAATGCCTATGTATCGACATGCACGAAGAAGTCGGGGTCGCTCACGGACATCATGCGCGAGCAGCAGATCCTGCAGATGGAGTGGCGTTACGCCCGGCGCGACGCCGGGGCGGCGCCGCTGCACACACAAATGAACTTCAGGCGAGCAAGCAATTTCGACAAGAATGATCTCGAGTGCGCCAACAAGGAGTTCAATAGCGAGCTGGCGGAGTTCGAGGAAAGCCTCGATGCCTGGAAAAGACACCGGCCGCGGAAGCAGGCGCCCGGCTTCGGCAATTCCGTGCCGCGCGAGTGGGAAGAGATAGCGACACATTGGCCGTTCAGGCAGCCGGATCCGGCCGTCGCGCGCTTCTTCGACGAGTACGTGCACGACTCCCGCGCTGCATTCAAGCTGGGTGCGTCGGACAACCCTGCCGACGCCGTGAAAGACCTGGAGAAGTGGTCACGGGAGCTGGCGATGCGAAAAACGCTGCATCAGCAGTCGAGGATTTCATCGCGCCTTGGCCATATCCCCGGTGCGCCGGACTATGGCATGCATCCCAACCATCGCATGGCCGCCGAGGCCTTCGAACGGGCGAGGCGGCAGGCGCCAGGGGAAACCGACCGTAGCAAGTTCATTCCCCGCTATATCGTCGAGGGGCGAGAACCGTTCTTCATCGCAGAAGCCGGTTATTTCCGCTTCAGGAAGATCTACGGCGGTTCGGATGATGTGCTGCTGTCGAACTGGCGCCCTGTGGAGACGCAGCAGGACCGGTCCTATGCGAGTCTCGGGGATGACGCACAGGCAAACGACGACCAGTTCCCCTCACGGGCCGCATAAGACCGTTCTAGAACTGCTCGTCCGGCCGCAAATACCGCCACTGCCCCTGCGGCAAATCGCCCAGCTTGACCTTGCCGATGCGCACCCGCTTCAGGCCGAGCACCTTCAGCCCGACCATGTCGCACATGCGGCGGATCTGGCGCTTGCGGCCTTCCTTGAGGGTGAAGCTGAGCTGGTCCTCGTTCTGCCAGCGCACCTTGGCGGGCAGGAGAGGCTTGCCATCCATCCACAGGCCGTGGTTCAGCTTCCTGAGCTCGGTGTCCGGCAGCTTGCCCGGCTTGGTGTACTGCACCCGCACCAGGTATTCCTTCTCGATCGACGTGTCCTGGCCGATCAGCTGTTTGGCGATGCGGCCGTCCTGGGTCAGCACCAGCAGGCCGACCGAATCGATGTCCAGGCGTCCGGCCGGCACCAGGCTGCGCAGCTGGGTGGGGTGGAACTGGTCCGTCGAGGGGTCGTCCGCCCAGCGGTTCTCTGGCTTGACAAGGGTGACGGCCGGCTGGTAGCCGTCCTCGGCCTGGCCGCTGACGTAGCCGACCGGCTTGTTGATCAGGACCGTGACGCGCTTGGACTGCTCGGCCGCGGCCTGGCGTTCGACGGTGACGCGCTGGGTGGGCAGCACCTTGCTGCCCAGCTCGGACACCACCTTGCCGTCCACCCGCACCCAGCCCTTGGCGATCCATTCATCGGCTTCGCGGCGCGAGCACAGGCCGAGTTCGGACATACGTTTGGAGAGGCGGAGCGGTTCGGTCATTGGTCGGAGCTGAAAAAAAGGATTAAATCTTGAGCGCGTCCAGCAGGTCGGTCTCGAGCTGGACCTGGACGCGCGGGTTGGTCAGGGCGGCGCCGTCGATCAGGAACACGTCTTCGACGCGCTCGCCCAGGGTCATGATCTTGGCGGTGTGCAGGTTGATGCGGTAGCGCTGCAGCACGCTGGCGATCGCGTACAGCAGGCCGACGCGGTCGTTGGCGGCGATCGACAGCACGTGGAACTGGCCGCGCTCGTCCGGGCGCACGTCGACGGTCGGCGTGATCGGGAAGCTGCGCGACATGCGCGACAGGCGCCCGCGCGCCAGGGGCGGCAGCGCTTCCTGGCTCAGGAGGAGGGCGCACAGCTCGTGCTCGATCAGGCTGATGATGTCGCGGTAGCTGCCTTCGAAGCCCTCGGCCGTGACCAGGAAGCTGTCCAGCGCGTAGCCGTGGCGCGTGGTGTGGATCTTGGCGTCCAGGATGCTGAAGTTCTTGCGGTCGAAGTAGCTGCAGATGCGCGCGAACAGGTCGGGCTGGTCCTTGAGGTAGACCGCCACCTGCAAGCCTTCGCCGATCGGCGCCAGGCGCGCCCGCACCACCGGCTTGGCGCTGTCGACCTTGTCGTGCAGGGCGCGGGTCTGCCAGGCGATGTCCGAGGCGTCGTGGCGCAGGAAATAGGCGACGTCGAGCTGCTGCCACAGCGGCTCGTGGGCGTCGGCCGCCAGGCCGAACAGGCGCAGGGTGGCCAGGGCTTCCTTCTGGCGCGTGCGCAGCTCGCGGTCGGCGGAATGCGGCTCGCCGCCGAGCACGCGCAGGGTGACCTTGTACAGGTCTTCCAGCAGCTTGCCCTTCCAGGCGTTCCACACCTTGGGACTGGTGCCGCGGATGTCGGCCACGGTCAGCAGGTACAGGGCCGTCAGGTGGCGCTCGTCGCGCACCACCGCGGCGAAGGCGGCGATCACGTCCGGGTCGGACAGGTCCTGTTTCTGCGCCACCTGCGACATGGTCAGGTGCTGCTCGACCAGGAACACCACCAGCTCGGTGTCTTCGTCGGAGAGGCCGTGCGCGCGGCAGAACTGGCGGGCATCGTCCATGCCCAGCTTGGAGTGGTCGCCGCCGCGGCCCTTGGCGATGTCGTGGAACAGGGCGGCCACATAGAGTAGCCAGCGGTCGCGGAAATCGGCGCTCAGCTGGCTGCAGAAGGGGTATTCGTGGGCATGCTCGGGCATCGTGAAGCGGCGCAGGTTACGCACCACCATCATGATGTGCTGGTCGACCGTGTAGACGTGGAACAGGTCGTGCTGCATCTGGCCGACGATCTTGCGGAAGGCCGGCAGGTAGCGGCCCAGGATGCCGAACTCGTTCATGCGGCGCAGCGCATGCACCAGGCCCACCGGCGCCTGCAGGATGCGCAGGAACAGGGCGCGGTTCGCCGGATCGGCGCGGAACGCGGAGTCGATCCGGGTGCGCGCATGCCACAGGGCGCGCGTGGTGCGCGCCGTCATGCCCTTGATGTCGGGGCGCTCGGTCATGGCCACGAAGATCTCGAGCACGGCGCATGGCGCGCGCTCGAAGGTGTCGTCGGCGGCGATGTCGATCAGGCCGCCGACCTCGTTGAAGCGCTCGTTGATCGGCACCGCATGCACCGGGTGCGGAAACAGCTGGGCCTCGATGTCCTGCAGCAGGATGGTGTTGAGCTGGGTGACGGTCTTGGCCGCCCAGTAGTAGCGCTGCATCAGGTATTCGCTGGCGCGCCGCGCGTTGGGGCCGTCGCCGCTGGAGTTCAGCCCGAAGGTCCTGGCGATCGCGGTCTGGACGTCGAACACCAGGCGGTCTTCGCGCCGCCTGGTGTGCAGGTGCAGGCGGATGCGGATGTCCTTGAAAGCGCGCTCCTTCTCCATCAGCTGGCGCGCTTCCATGCGCGTGATCAGGCCGCGGGTGGCCAGCTGGCCCCAGGACTCGGCCAGGCCGGCGGCCTTGGCCACCCACAGGATCACCTGCAGGTCGCGCAGGGCGCCCGGGCTTTCCTTGACGTTGGGCTCGAGCGCGAAGGCCGTGTATTCGTACTTGGCGTGGCGCAGGCGCATCTCGGCCGTCTTGGCCTGGAAGAAGGCTTGCGGATCCATCGCCTCGCGGTAGCGCCGCTGCAGTTCGTCGAACAGGGGGGCGTCACCGCAGACCAGGCGCGCTTCGAGCAGGCTGGTCTGGACCGTGATGTCGGCGCCGGACTCCACCAGGCACTCGTCCACGGTGCGGATGCTGTGGCCGATTTCCAGGCCCAGGTCCCACAGCAGCTGGACCAGGGACTCCAGGCGCGCCTGGGTGATGGCGTCGGGCTGCTGCCTCAGCAGGATCAGCAGGTCGACGTCGGAATAGGGAAACAGTTCGCCGCGGCCGTAGCCGCCCACGCCCACCAGCGAAGTAGTGGCCGGCAGGCCGGCCGCGCGCCATGCGTCGGCCAGCACGCCGTCGACGCACTGGCGCAGGTTGCGCAGGAGTTTTTCGGGCTTGCCGTCCTCGTCGAAGGCCTGGAACACGGCCTGCCGTTCGGCCTTGAGCCGCTGGCGCAGTTCGCTGCGGGCGGAATCCAGCTGGGCGGCCTGTCCCATGGCGCTTCCTCAGGCTTCCGCGGTGGCGGCGGCCTGGCCGATCAGCGGCAGCACGATGGCGGGCGGCGGCGGGGTGCCGGCCGACTGGGTCAGGATCTCGAAGCCGGTCTCGGTGACCAGCACCGTGTGCTCCCACTGGGCGGACAGGCTGCGGTCCTTGGTCTTGATGGTCCAGCCGTCCTGCATTTCCTTGATTTCGCGGCGGCCGGCGTTGATCATCGGCTCGATGGTGAAGATCATGCCCGCCTCGAGCTTGTCGAGGGTGCCTGGGCGGCCGTAGTGCAGCACTTGCGGCTCCTCGTGGAACACGCGGCCGATGCCGTGGCCGCAGAATTCGCGCACCACGCTGTAGCCGTGCTTCTCGGCGTGCTGCTGGATCACGTGGCCGATGTCGCCCAGGTGGGCGCCCGGCCTGACCTTGGCGATGCCCAGCCACATGCATTCATAGGTCACTTCCGACAGGCGGCGCGCCAGGATCGAGGGCTCGCCCACATAGAACATGCGGCTGTTGTCGCCGTGGAAACCGTCCTTGATGACGGTGACGTCGATGTTCAGCACGTCGCCGTTCTTGAGCACCTTGTCGCCCGGGATGCCGTGGCAGATCACGTCGTTGAGCGAGGTGCAGATCGACTTCGGGTAAGGAGTGTAGCCCGGCGGGGCGTAGTTCAGCGGGGCCGGGGTGGTGCCTTGCACGTTGAGCATGTATTCGTGGGCCAGGCGGTCCAGCTCGCCGGTGCTCACGCCCGGCTTGACGAAGGGGGTGAGGTAGTCCAGCACTTCGGCGCCGAGGCGGCCGGCCAGGCGCATGCCTTCGATTTCTTCCGGGGTCTTGATGGAAATGGACATAGATGGAATCGGTTCTTGGAATCGGTCCTGAAAACAGGGAAGCCCGGAAGCATGTCCAGGCGATATCCTTCCATTATAAAGGATGTGGACCAGCCTAGTTGGGGCCCGCCCGGGGCGAGGGAAGGGAAAGGCTGCGCGCACGCTTGAAAAACGAACCAAATCCCGCTAGAATCTCGGGTTGCTCGTATTCGTATCGAGCAATGTTGTAAAAACAGTCCAGTTTTTACCGAATTTATTTGAAATCGCGAGTGTGGCCGCCAAAGGGTGCCGACAAGGTGACTGGCCACATTCAAGACTTAACCCTGGAGAAATTACATGTCCGTTACTATGCGCGAAATGCTGGAAGCCGGTGTTCACTTCGGCCACCAGACCCGTTTCTGGAACCCGAAAATGGCCCCGTTCATCTTCGGTCACCGCAACAAGATCCACATCATCAACCTGGAAAAAACCATGGGGATGTATCAGGAAGCCATGAAGACGGTGAAGCAGATCGCTGCCAACCGCGGCACCATCCTGATGGTGGGCACCAAGCGCCAGGCGCGCGACATCATCGCCGCTGAAGCCCAGCGCGCAGGCGTGCCTTACGTCGACCAGCGCTGGCTGGGCGGCATGCTGACCAACTTCAAGACCATCAAGACCTCGATCAAGCGCCTGAAGGACATGGAAGCCGCGATCGAAGACGGTTCGGTCGAGAAGATGTCGAAGAAAGAAGCGCTGATGTTCTCGCGCGAACTGGTCAAGCTGCAGAAGTCGATCGGCGGCATCAAGGACCTGGGCGGCGTGCCTGACGCGATCTTCGTCGTCGACGTCGGCTACCACAAGGGCACCGTGACCGAAGCCGGCAAGCTGGGCATCCCGGTCATCGGCATCGTCGATACCAACCACTCGCCGGAAGGCGTTACCCACATCATCCCGGGTAACGACGACTCGTCGAAGGCCATCACCCTGTACGCACGCGGCGTCGCCGATGCGATCCTGGAAGGCCGCGCCAACGCCACCAACGAAGTCGTTGAGATGGTCAAGGCCGGCGGCGACGACTTCGTCGAAGTTTCCGAGCAGGCATAATTTGACGGCAGGCCGCGCGGCCTGCCTGCAGTAGAAAGGGGGAGCCGTACCACGTGCCCCCCTTTTTTTAAGCAAAAGTTTTAGCAGAAATATATCGTGCGGGTGTCGCTGACATCCGTGCACCGGACCAACATTTAGGAGAATACACATGGCAGCGATTACTGCAGCGATGGTGGGCGAACTGCGCTCCAAGACCGACGCACCGATGATGGAGTGCAAGAAAGCACTGACCGAAGCCGACGGCGACATGGGCCGTGCCGAAGAGATCCTGCGCGTCAAGCTGGGCGGCAAGGCATCGAAGGCAGCCTCGCGCATCACCGCCGAAGGCGTGGTGTCGGCTTACATCGCCGGCAACATCGGCGCGCTGGTCGAAATCAACAGCGAAACCGACTTCGTCGCCAAGAACGACGACTTCCTGGCCATGGCCAACCTGGCAGCCCGCCTGGTCGCCGAAAAGAACCCGGCCGACGTCGCCGCCCTGGCAACCCTGGAACACGAAGGCAAGACCTTCGACGACGTGCGTACGGCACTGATCGGTAAAATCGGCGAGAATATGACCGTGCGCCGCTTCCAGCGCTTCGAAACCACCGGCAAGCTGGCTTCCTACCTGCACGGCTCGCGCATCGGCGTGATGGTCGAGTTCGACGGCGCCGACGAGCAAGTGGGCAAGGACGTGGCGATGCACATCGCCGCCATGAAGCCGGTCGCTCTGTCGTCGGAGCAAGTGCCTGCGGACATGATCGAAAAAGAGCGTTCGGTTGCGGAACTGAAAGCCAAGGAAGACGCCGACAAGGCCGTCGCCGAAGGCAAGCAGCCGCAATCGGCCGAGATCGTCGCCAAGCGTATCGACGGTTCGGTGCAGAAGTACCTGAAAGAAGTGTCGCTGCTGAACCAGGCGTTCGTGAAGAACGACAAGCAGTCGATCGAGCAGATGCTGAAGGCCACCAACACCACGGTGAAGGCATTCACCATGTACGTCGTGGGCGAGGGCATCGAGAAGAAGGTCGACGACTTCGCAGCTGAAGTTGCAGCACAGATGGCTGCTAACAAGCAGTAATGTGAAAGCGGGCCGCAAGGCCCGTTTTTTTAAGGGGGAAGGGTTTGTGTGCGTGGCCGGCGGCGTGAACTGGCGGCGGCGCGGCGAACTTGGGCCCCCGCCTGCGCGGGGGTGACGGTTTTAAAGCTGACTCGTGGAATGGCGCCTCTGGCCCGCTCCTTCAGCCCGTCATTCCCGCGCAAGCGGGAACCCAGGTTTGCGAGCAAACCCGCAGCGCTCAACGCGCAGCGCCCCCAGCCATCTGTTGCACCCCGCAGATGAGACCGCCGCCCACGAAGCGCCGGTCGGAACCGAATTCGAAACATCACATAGGAGCCGCTTCATCATGACAAAACCAGCCTACCAACGAGTCCTTCTGAAACTGTCTGGCGAAGCGCTGATGGGCGACGATGCGTTCGGCATCAACCGCGCGACCATCGACCGCATGGTGGCGGACGTGGCGGAAGTGGCGAAGCTGGGCGTGCAGGTGGCGGTCGTGATCGGCGGCGGCAACATCTTCCGCGGCGTGGCCCCGGGCGCCCAGGGCATGGACCGCGCCACCGCGGACTACATGGGCATGCTGGCCACCGTCATGAATGCCCTGGCCCTGGCCGACGCGATGCGCCATGTCGGCATCACCGCGCGCGTGATGTCCGCCATCAGCATCGAGCAGGTGGTCGAGCCCTACGTGCGTCCGAAGGCGCTGCAGTACCTGGAAGAGGGCAAGGTCGTCGTGTTCGCCGCCGGCACCGGCAACCCCTTCTTCACCACCGACACCGCGGCCGCGCTGCGCGGTTCGGAAATCTCGGCCGAGATCGTCCTCAAGGCGACCAAGGTCGACGGCGTCTACAGCGCCGACCCCAAGAAGGATCCGCACGCTACCCGCTACGAGTCGATCACCTTCGACGAAGCGATCGCCAAGCACCTGCAGGTGATGGACGCCACCGCCTTCGCCCTGTGCCGCGACCAGAAGCTGCCGATCAAGGTGTTCTCCATCGTCAAGCCGGGCGCGCTGAAAGCCGTGATCATGGGCGAAGACGAAGGTACACTGGTACACGTCTGATTTTTAGTTGAACAACCTGAATTAAGAAGAACAGGAGAGCAGCATGTCCTTAGCTGACGTCAAGAAGAACGCCCAGGATCGCATGGCCAAGTCCATCGAGACCCTGAGGGCCAACCTGGCCAAGGTCCGTACCGGCCGCGCCCACGCCGGCATCCTCGATTCCGTCATGGTCGAGTACTACGGTTCGCCGACCCCGCTGTCGCAGGTCGCCAACCTGACCCTGATCGACGCCCGCACCATCGGCGTGACGCCGTTCGAAAAGAAAATGGCGAGCACCATCGAGAAGGCGATCCGCGACTCCGACCTGGGCCTGAATCCCTCGTCTCAGGGCGACACCATCCGCGTGCCGACCCCGCCGCTGACCGAAGAACGCCGCAAGGAAATGGTCAAGCTGACCAAGACCGAAGGCGAAGACGCCAAGATCGCCGTGCGCAACATCCGCCGCGACGCCAATGAGGCGCTCAAGAAGATGGTCAAGGACAAGACCGCGTCGGAAGACGACGAGCGCCGCTCGTCGGACGAGATCCAGAAGCTGACCGACAAGTTCGTGGCCGAGATCGACAAGCTGCTGCAGGAAAAAGAAAAAGACATCATGACCGTGTAAAGACGGCGTCATGACGGCTCCAGCGGACCGGCCCCGGCAGCTTGCCGCGGCCGGTCCGTGTCCCTTATGATTGTCAATTTGTCCGACTGGCGATTTGTCACCCGCAGATCGCAGCTCTCTGGACGCAGTTCTCTGGAAGTAATGATGTTCAAAAGTTCGACCACCGCTGTTCCCGAAACGCCGTCCGTGCCGCGCCATATCGCCATCATCATGGACGGCAACGGCCGCTGGGCCACCAAGCGCTTCCTGCCGCGCGTCGCCGGCCACGTCAAGGGCGTGGAAGCCGTGCGCGGCGTCGTCGAGCACTGCGTCGAACTCGGCGTCGAGTACCTGACCCTGTTCGCGTTCTCGTCCGAGAATTGGCGCCGTCCCGCCGAGGAAGTCTCGCTGCTGATGCGCCTGTTCGTCACCGCGCTCGAGCGCGAAGTGTCGAAAATGCACGCCAACAATATTCGCCTCAAGGTCGTCGGCGACCTGAGCCGTTTCGACGCCAAGCTGCAGGACATGATCGCCGCCGCGGAGCGCCGCACCGCCAACAACACCCGCCTCACGGTCAGCGTGTGCGCCAACTATGGCGGACGCTGGGATATCATGCAGGCAACCGGCAAGATGGTGCAGGCCAACCCCGGCGTCACCGAATTCACCGAGGAGATGCTGGCCCCGCACCTGGCCATGGCCTATGCCCCGGAGCCCGACCTGTTCATCCGTACCGGCGGCGAGGAACGCATTTCGAATTTCCTGCTGTGGCAGCTCGCGTATTCCGAGCTGTACTTCACCCAGACCTTCTGGCCCGATTTCTCGCCCGAAGCGCTGGACGAGGCGATCGCATCCTTCCGGCAGCGCGAGCGCCGCTTCGGCCAGACCGGCGAACAAGTAGCGAAGAAGACCAACTGATGCTGATAACCCGGATCCTCACCGCGCTCGTTTTGCTGGCAGTGCTGCTGCCGGTCCTGTACTCCAACAACTTCACGGCGTTCGCGGTGGTGGCCTCGCTGTTCTTCGGCGCGGCGGTCGGGGAAGCCTTCCGGTTGTTCAATCCGGCCGCCAGCGCCAAGCGCGCGGCCCTGATCGCGCTGTTCTGGACCGCGGCCTTCGCCTACGCCTTCTTCCTGGCCCCTTCGGGCAGCGCGCCCACCTTCTGGTTCGCCATCGGCGTGCTGCTGTGGGCCCTGCGTTTCGCACCCTCGCTCAAGCTCGGCCTGCCGCCGCTGGCCAGCACCGCCAACACCACGCTCAGCCTGATCTACGCGATCTCGGTGGTGGCCTGCTTCGCGGCCATCGTCACCATGTTCCAGCACTCGGCGCTCTACCTGCTGTCGGTGATGGCCATCGTCTGGGCCGCCGATGTCTTCGCCTACTTCTCGGGCAAGGCCTTCGGCAAGCGCAAGCTGGCGCCCTCCATCTCGCCGGGCAAGTCCTGGGAAGGGGCCATCGGCGGCTGCATCGCCGTGCTGCTCATCGCCACGCTCACCGTGCTGTTCGGCGGCGACGCCTTCGCCGACACCTTCGCGGTGCGCGTGCAGGCCGGCCTCGGCTGGCTCGGCATGTTCGCCGTACTCATCCTCGTCGTCGCGGCCAGCGTGGTCGGCGACCTGTTCGAATCCCAGCTCAAGCGCCGCGCCGGCATGAAAGACAGCAGTAACCTGCTGCCGGGCCACGGCGGCGTACTGGACCGGATCGACGCGCTCGTCCCGGTCCTGCCATTGGCTGCCCTGATCGGCGCCTGGCTCTAGAAGGAAGCAAGATCATGCAACGCATCACCATCCTGGGCGCCACCGGCTCCATCGGCGCCTCGACCCTCGACGTCCTCGCGCGCCATCCGGACCGCTACCGTGTCTATGCCCTGAGCGCCCACGGCCGCGTCGAGGAACTGGCGCAGGCCTGCCGCGTCCACCGTCCGCAGCGCGCCGTGGTCGGCACGCCCGAAGCGGCCGCCCGGCTCGCCGGCCTGGTCGCCGGCCTGGGCATCTCGGTGGAGCACGGCGAACAAGCCCTGTGCGACATCGCCTCCAGCGCGGAGGTCGACACCGTGATGGCCGCGATCGTCGGCGCCGCCGGCCTGGCGCCCACCCTGGCCGCCGCGCGCGCCGGCAAGAAGGTCCTGCTGGCCAACAAGGAAGCCCTGGTCATGTCGGGCCAGCTGTTCATGGACGCCGTCAAGGAGCACAAGGCGACCCTGCTGCCGATCGACAGCGAGCACAATGCGATCTTCCAGTCGCTGCCGCAGCACTACAACCGCCAGCCCGAGGCGGCCGGCGTCGCCAAGATCCTGCTGACCGCCTCGGGCGGTCCCTTCCTGAACCGCGCCGTCGAGACCCTCGGCGACGTGACGCCCGATGAAGCCTGCAAGCACCCGAACTGGGTCATGGGCCGCAAGATCTCGGTGGACTCCGCCACCATGATGAACAAGGGCCTGGAAGTGATTGAGGCCCACTGGCTGTTCGGCGCCCCGGCCGACCTGATCGAGGTCGTGATCCACCCGCAAAGCGTGATCCACTCGATGGTGTCCTATGTCGACGGTTCGGTGCTGGCCCAGTTGGGCAACCCGGACATGCGCACCCCGATCGCGCACGCGCTGGCCTTCCCGGAGCGGATCGATTCGGGCGTGCCCCAGCTCGACCTGACCAGCATGGCCGCGCTCCAGTTCCACCAGCCGGACTTCGCGCGCTTCCCCTGCCTGGCACTCGCTTTCGACGCCCTGCGGGCGGGCGGCACCTCGCCGGCCCTGCTGAATGCCGCCAACGAAGTGGCGGTGCAGGCCTTCCTCGACCGCGCCATCGGCTTCCGCGACATCGACCGCGTGATCCGCCAGGTGATGGACGAGGTGGAGCACGGTCCCGCGCCCTCGATCGAGGCGGTGCTGGCCCAGGACGCGCGCGCGCGCGCCGCGGCCAACCAGGCCATCGCGCGCCTGCGGGGATAAGCCATGAACCTGCTGGTAACGGTGCTGGCCTTCGTGCTGGCCCTCGGTCCTCTCATCATCATCCACGAACTGGGCCACTACCTGGTCGCGCGCTGGTGCGGCGTGAAGGTGCTGCGCTTCTCGGTCGGCATGGGCCGCGTGGTCTGGTCGCGCCGCTTCGGCAAGGACCAGACCGAATGGGCGGTGTCGGCGCTGCCGCTGGGCGGCTACGTCAAGATGCTGGACAGCCGCGATCCGGAGACCGCGCCCAAGGACGAATCGGAATGGGACCGCGAGTTCACGCGCCAGAGCGTATGGCGCCGCATCGCCATCGTGGCCGCCGGCCCGATGGCCAACTTCCTGCTCGCGATCGGCCTGATGGCCATCCTCTTCATGCACGGCGTCGAGGAGCCCTCGGCGCGCCTGCGCGCCTTGCCCGAGAACTCGGCCGCTTACCAGGCCGGCGTGCGCGGCGGCGACACCGTGGTCGCGGTGAACGGCGCACCGGTCGCATCCTGGTCCGAGCTGCGCTGGCAGGTGCTGCAGGCGGCCATCGAAAAGCACGAGGCGCGCCTCGAGCTGCGCGGCGCCCATGGCGGCACGTACGGCGCCACGATTCCAAAGAGCGCGGTCGCCAGGCTCGACGTCGAAGGCGACGTGCTGAAAGGCCTGGGCCTGGACCTCTGGCGTCCGCAGGCTAAGGTCGACAAGGTGCTGCCCGGCGGGGCAGGGGAGCGCGCCGGTCTCCAGCCGGGCGACGTGGTGCTGCGCGCCGACGGCCGGGCCCTGGCCGACGGCATCGCTTTCATCGAGGCGGTGCGCGCCGCTCCCGGCCGCGCGCTGGCGCTGGAAGTCCAGCGCGGCCAGGGCAAGCTGAATCTCAGCCTGACCCCGGAACGCGATCCCGCCGGCCGCGGCATGATCAAGGTGATGGTGGCCCAGGCGCCGGAGATGGTGACCGTGTCGTCCGGTCCGTTCGAGGCCGTGGCCAAGGGCGCCGAGCGCACCTGGGAAACCAGCGTCATGACGCTCAAGATGATCGGCAAGATGATCACCGGCGAAGCCTCGTGGAAGAACGTGACCGGCCCGATCACCATCGCCGATTATGCGGGGCAGACCGCGCGTATCGGCCTGGTGAGCTATTTGCAGTTCATCGCCTTTATTAGTATCAGCTTAGGAGTAATGAATTTGTTACCAATTCCAGTTCTGGATGGTGGCCATTTACTGTATTATTCGCTGGAAGTTTTGACCGGGCGTCCCCTTCCTGCGCGTGTCGGAGAATTCGCGCAGCGCGCCGGGGTCGGCCTGCTGCTCATGCTGATGGCGCTCGCCGTCTTCAATGACCTGGTGCGGCTGTTCTAGCAGCGGCCGACTGCACCGGCAGAATAATGAATGCTGTACCGCGCAGCATCGTGGGATTGGCGGGAGACCCGCCGATCCCGCAATGATCGCGTCAAGGAATATGTATTAATGACTGACCCTTTGATCCAGCCAATGAAATTACACCCAGATCGTTTTGCCCTGCCGTTCATCCGTCGCAGCCTGATCGGCGCAGCCGTGCTGGCCATGTGCGCCGGACAAGCGCTGGCCGTCAACCCGTTCGTCGTCAAGGACATCCGGGTCGAAGGCATTCAGCGCACGGAAGCGGGCACCGTGTTCAGCTACCTGCCGGTGCGCGTGGGCGAGACCTTCGACGATGGCAAGGCGACCGCGGCGATCAAGGCCCTGTACGCGACCGGCTTCTTCAAGGACATCCGCCTGGAAGAGGAAAACGGCGTGCTGGTGGTGCTGGTCGAGGAACGTCCCGCCATCTCCACCGTCGATTTCACCGGCACCAAGGAATTCGAAAAGGACATGCTGGTCAAGGCGCTGAAGGAAATCGGCGTCGGCGAAACCAAGATCTTCGACAAGGCATCGGTGGACCGCGCCGAGCAGGAGCTCAAGCGCCAGTACCTGTCGCACGGCCTGTACGGCGTCAAGATCACCACCACCGTCACCCCGATCGAACGCAACCGCGTGACGATCATGTTCAACGTCGACGAGGGCGACGTCGCCAAGATCCGCGGCATCAACATCGTCGGCAACAAGTCCTTCTCGGACAAGCAGCTGCGCGAACAGCTGCAACTCTCGACCTCGGGCTGGTTCACCTGGTATTCCAAGGCCGACCAGTATTCCAAGCAGAAGCTGACCGGCGACCTGGAGACCATCAAGTCCTGGTACCTGAACCACGGCTACCTCGAGGCCACCGTCGAATCGACCCAGGTCTCGATCACCCCGGACAAGAAGGACATCTACCTCACCATCAACATCACCGAAGGCGAGAAGTACACCGTCAAGAGCGTGAAGCTGGAAGGCGAGATGTTCGGCCGCGAAGCCGAGCTGGAAAAGCTGATCCTGCTCCAGCCGGGCAAGACCTATTCGGGCGACCTGCAGGAAGCGACCAACAAGCTGATCGCCGACCGCCTCGGCACCTTCGGCTACGCCTTCGCCAACGTGATGGCCAATCCGGAAATCGACCGCGAGAAGCGCGAAGTCGCCTTCACCTTCTTCGTCGACCCGGGCAAGCGCGCCTACGTGCGCCACATGAACATCTCGGGTAACACCGTGACCCGCGACGAAGTGATCCGCCGCGAATTCCGCCAGTTCGAAAGCTCGTGGTACGACGCCAACCGCGTCAAGCTCTCGCGCGACCGCGTCGACCGCCTCGGCTACTTCAAGGAAGTGAAGGTCGAGACCCCGGAGTCGCCGGGTACCTCGGACCAGGTGGACGTCAACATCGTGGTCGAGGAAAAACCGACCGGTAACTTCATGATCGGCGGCGCGTTCTCGCAGGCCGAGAAGTTCACCTTCACGGCATCGGTCTCGCAGGCCAACTTCGCGGGCTCGGGCAACACCGTCGGCCTGGAACTGAACACCAGCAAGTACAACCGCACGATCGCGTTCTCGCAGACCAACCCGTACTTCACCGACGACGGCATCTCGCGCGCCTTCCAGCTCTACCTGCGCACCTCGCGCCCGCCGGCGCTGAACATCGGTTCGTACACCGTGCGCCAGACCGGCGGTAACATGACCTTCGGCGTGCCGTTCTCCGAGTCCGACACCGTCTACTTCGGCGCCGGCCTGGAGCGCACCCAGATCGAGACCGACGAGAGCTCGCCGGTGCTGTACCGCACCTTCGTCGAGCAGAACGGCGGCCCGGTGGGCGGCGTCGGCAAGGCCGTCACCAATGCGATTCCGCTGACCGTGGCCTGGGGCCGCGACACCCGCGACAGCGCGGTGACGCCGACCCGCGGCCGCTTCCAGCGCGCCAACCTCGAGATCGACGCTTTGGGCGACGCCAAGTACTACAGAATGGTGTACGAGCATCAGTGGTATCGTCCGCTCACACGGTGGATGACCCTGGCCCTGCGCGGCGAGTTCGACTACGGCAAGGGCATCGGCGGCAACAACTACCCGGTCTTCAAGAACTTCTACGCCGGCGGCATCGGTTCGGTGCGCGGCTACGAAAGCTCGTCGCTGGGCGTGGTCGACCCCACCTACTACGATGCGATCGGCGGCTCCAAGCGCCTGATCGGCAATGCGGAACTGCAGTTCCCGTTCCCGGGCAGCGGCACCGACCGCAGCCTGCGCTGGTTCACCTTCCTCGACGGTGGCCAGGTGTTCCAGGAGGACGCGAAGATCCGCCCATCGGAATTCCGTTACTCGGCCGGTATCGGCCTGTCCTGGATTTCCCCGGTGGGTCCGCTCAAGTTGAGTTATGCTAAGCCCTTGAACGCCCTGCCTGGCGACCGCCTGGAGCGCTTCCAGTTCCAGATGGGCACCGGTTTCTGACCGGGACGCGTCCTGGCAAGGCTGTACCGAAAGAGGATTGCGAGAGACTTATGCTGAAAAATCTGATTGCCTCGCTGCCACGCAGCCTCGTGATCGCCGCGCTCTGCGCCGCGCCGCTGGTGCATGCCCAAGCGCAGGCCCAAGGTGTGGCCTCGTCGGGCCGCATCGGCTTCGTGTTCACCGAGCGCCTGATGACGGAATCGAAGATGGCCAAGGCGGCCGACGCCAAGCTGGCCTCGGAATTCTCGAGCCGCCAGAAGGCGGTCGAGGAAGCGGCCGAGCGCTTCAACGCGGCGCGCAAGAAGTTCGAGAACGAGGCCAACAGCCTGAACGAGGGTGAACGCGGCCGCCGCACGCGCGACCTGATCAACCTGGAAGCCGACTGGAAGCGGATGCACAACCTGTTCCAGGAAGACCTCATGCAGCGCAAGAACGAGGAGCGCGCGGCGATCGCCCAGAAGGCCTACAAGCTGCTCGAGCAGGTCGCGGCGGAAGAGAAGCTCGACGCCGTGCTGGCCGAGGCGGCCTGGGTCAACCCGCGCATCGACATCACGGACAAGATCCTGAAGCTGCTCGACGCGTCAAAGTAAATACGATTTAAAGGAAAGACCGAGATGGGCATTCGACTGGGCGATTTGGTCGAGCGCTTCGGCGGGCAACTGGCGGGCGATCCGAACCTCGAGGTTCAAGCGATCGCTCCCCTGGACAGCGCCGGCGCTTCGC
Source organism: Massilia sp. DD77 (assembly GCF_036961685.1). NCBI lineage: Bacteria > Pseudomonadati > Pseudomonadota > Betaproteobacteria > Burkholderiales > Oxalobacteraceae > Massilia > Massilia sp. DD77. The sequence continues at coordinate 115,404 of NZ_JBAMDH010000003.1, read as the reverse complement.
ACATCAGCTTCCTCAGCAACAGCAAGCTGCGCGCGCTGGCCGCGCAAAGCCAGGCGGCGGCCCTGATCCTGTCGCCGCTGGACGATCCGACCGTGGCCGCCACCTACGAGGGCGCGCGCATCGTCACCACCAACCCCTACGCCTACTTCGCCCGCGCCGCGCAGTACTTCGTCTCGCTGAACGAAGCACCGCCGGCCCCGGGCGTGCACCCGAGCGCGGTGGTGGCCCCCGGCGCGGTGGTCGACCCGACCGCTCATGTGGGCGCCAACGTCACGATCGAGGAGGGCGCCGTGATCGGCGCGCATGCCGTGATCGACGCCGGCTGCTACATCGGGCGCGAGGCCGCGGTCGGCGAAGGCACGCATTTCTTCGCCAACGTCACCTTCCACGCGCGCTGCCGCATCGGCAAGCGCGGGATCGTGCACTCGGGCGCCGTGATCGGCACCGACGGCTTCGGCTTCGCCAACGAGGGCGGCGTCTACATCAAGATTCCGCAGACCGGGACGGTGCTGATCGGGGACGACGTCGACATCGGCGCCAACACCTGCATCGACCGCGGCGCCCTGGCCGACACCGTCATCGAGGACGGAGTCAAGCTCGACAATCAGATCCAGATCGGCCACAACTGCCATGTCGGCGCGCACACCGCCATGGCGGGCTGCGTCGGCGTGGCCGGCAGCGCCAAGATCGGCAAGCATTGCACCTTCGGCGGCGCCGCCATGGTGCTGGGCCACCTGGAAATCGTGGACAACGTCCATATCTCCTCGGGCAGCATGGTGTCGCGCTCGGTGCTCGAACCGGGCCAGTACACCGGCTTCTATCCGCTGGCCAAGAACGCCGAATGGGAACGCAGCGCGGCCATCGTGCGCAACCTGGCCTCGATGCGCGACAAGATCCGTACGCTTGAAAAAACAATCAAAACACTGACAGAACAACAATGACCTCCGAATCCAAAATTCTCGACATCACCCAGATCAAGGAATACCTGCCGCACCGCTACCCGCTGCTGCTGGTGGACCGCGTCGTGGACTACGAACTGGGCAAGACCATCACCGCCATCAAGAACGTGACCGCCAACGAGGAATTCTTCAACGGCCACTTCCCGCACAAGCCGGTGATGCCGGGCGTGCTGATGGTCGAGGCGCTGGCCCAGACCGCGGCGATCCTGTCCTTCATGACCATGGGTGTGAAGCCGGACGAGAACTCGGTGGTCTACTTCGTCGGCATCGACGGCGTGCGCTTCAAGCGTCCGGTCGAGCCGGGCGACCAGCTCAAGATGGATGTCGAGATCCTGCGCACCTCGCGCGGCATCTGGAAGTACAAGGCGGTGGCCAGCGTCGACGGCAAGGTCGCGGTCGAGGCGGAACTGATGTGCACCATCCGCGGCGCCGCCGAGGGACAAATGAGTGCGCGTGGAGCGGCGACGGAATGAGCAAGATCCATCCAAGCGCGATTGTCGATCCGAAGGCCGAGCTGGACAGCTCGGTCGAGGTCGGCCCGTATTCGATCATCGGCCCCAACGTGCGCATCGGCGCCGGGACGGTCGTGGGCCCGCACGTGGTCATCGAGGGCCACACGACGGTCGGCAAGGACAACAAGTTCTTCCAGTTCTGCTCCATCGGCGGCGCGCCGCAGGACAAGAAATGGAAGGGCGAGCCGACCCGCCTGGAGATCGGCGACGGCAACACCATCCGTGAATTCGTCACCATGAACCTGGGCACCACCCAGGACGAAGGCGTGACCCGCCTGGGCAACGACAACTGGATCTCGGCCTACGTCCACCTGGCGCACGACTGCCAGGTCGGCAGCCACACGATCTTCTCGAACAACGCCCAGCTGGCCGGCCACGTGCACGTGGGCGACCACGCCATCCTGTCGGGCTACGCCGGGGTGCACCAGTTCTGCAAGATCGGCGCGCACGCCTTCGTCGGGATGTACACCAGCCTGACCCAGGATGTGCCGCCTTTCGTGCTGGTCTCGGGTAACCCGGCCGGCGCGCGCGGCGTGAACATCGAAGGCCTGAAACGCCGCGGCTTCTCGCGCGAGCAGATCGACGGCATCCGGACCGCCTACAAGCTGATCTACCGCTCCAACCTGACCCTGGAAGAAGCCAAGGCCGCGCTGCTCGCCGAGGAATCGGCCGCGACGGGCGCTGCCGGCGATATCCGCGCCATGCGCGAGTTCCTCGGCGCCGCCACCCGTGGCATCGTCCGCTAACTGTTCGCTGGCCCTGGTCGCCGGCGAAGCCTCCGGCGACATGCTGGCGGCGCGCCTGCTGGCCGGCCTGCGACCGCAGCTGCCGAACGCCCGCTTCCAGGGCATCGGCGGACCACGCATGATCGAGCAGGGCATGGAATCAAGCGTGCCGATGGAAACGCTGACGGTGCGCGGCCTGTTCGAAGTCATCCCGCGCTACCGCGAACTGAAACGCATCCAGAACACCTTGCGCGACCGCCTCCTGGCCGACCCGCCGGCCGCCTTCATCGGCGCCGACTACCCTGGCTTCAACCTGGGGCTGGAAGAGCAGCTGCGCGCCGGGGGCATCCCGACCATCCACTTCATCAGTCCCCAGATCTGGGCCTGGCGAGGCGGGCGGATCAAGAAGATCCAGCGCGCGGTCTCGCACATGCTGCTGATCTTCCCCTTCGAGGAAGCGATCTACCGCCAGGCCGGCGTGCCGGCCACCTATATCGGCCATCCGCTGGCCGAGATGATTCCCTTGAAGCCGGACGTGGCGGCGGCGCGGCGCCAGCTCGGCATCGCCGAGGATGCGCGGGTCGTCACCCTCATGCCCGGCAGCCGCATGGCCGAGCTCAAGTACCTGGCCGAACCCTTCGTGCGCGCCGCCCAGCTGCTGCGCGCGCGCGACCCCAAGCTCGTGTTCGTGGCCCCGATGGCGGGCGAACGCCAGCGGGCTTATTTCCTCGACATCGTGAACAGGGCCGGCCTGGGCGATGTGCCGGTGCAACTGGTGGACGAGGCTTCGCACGCCGCGATTGCGGCCGGGGATGCGGTACTGGTAGCATCGGGTACCGCGACCCTGGAAGTGGCGCTGTTCAAGAAGCCGATGGTGATCGCCTACAAGGTGATGCGCGCCTCGTGGGAGATCATGCGGCATATGGGCTACCAGCCCTGGATCGGCCTGCCCAACATCCTGGCGCGCGAATTCGTGGTGCCGGAATACCTGCAGCACGCGGCCACCCCGGAAGCCCTGGCCGACGCCGTCTGGCGCCAGCTCGACGATCCGGCCGGCTGCGAGCGGCTGGCGCGGCGCTTCACCGACATGCATCACAGCCTGCTGCGCAACAGCGCGCAGGAGAGTGCGGAAGCGGTATTGAGAGTCATCGGCATGCGCTGATGGGAATGCGCCGAACAGAACGCGCGAAGTCAAAGACATGAGCAAGAAGAAAGTCAATTTTTATCCCGGCCTGCCGCCGCGGCTGCGTCCCTTCACCGCCGAGGACATCGTCTGCGGCGTGGACGAGGCCGGGCGCGGCCCGCTGGCCGGCCCCGTGTACGCGGCCGCGGTCATCCTCGACCCGCGCCGTCCGATCGATGGCCTGCGCGACTCCAAGAAGCTGACCGAGGCGCGCCGCGACGAGCTGGCGCCGCAGATCAAGGAGTACGCCCTGGCCTGGGCCATCGCCGAATGCTCCTGCGACGAGATCGACAGCCTGAACATCCTGCACGCCACCATGCTGGCCATGCGCCGCGCGGTGGAGGCCCTGCAGACGATCCCGACCATCGCCCTGATCGACGGCAACCGCTGTCCGCCGATGGCCGTGCGCGCCCACGCCGTCGTCGAAGGCGACGACAAGGTGCACGCGATCTCGGCGGCTTCGATCCTGGCCAAGACCGCGCGCGACGCCGAGCTGGTGCGTCTGCACGCGCTGTATCCGCAGTATGGCTTCGACCAGCACAAGGGCTATTCGACCCCGCTGCACCTGCAGCAGCTGCGCGCCCACGGGCCGTCGCCGGTGCACCGCCGCTCGTTCGCCCCGGTGCGTTCGCTGCTGCAGGCGGACTTCTTCGCCGCGGCAGAGGGCCTGCCCGCATGAAGACGGTTACCTCTCGTGACAACGCCTTCTACAAGGACCTGAAACAGCTCGCCACCAGCTCCCAGGCGCGCCGTAAGGTGGGCCAGAGCCTGCTGGACGGCGTCCACCTGTGCCAGACCTGGCTGGACCTGCGCGGCGCGCCGGATCACTGCGTGGTCTCGGAAGGCGCCATGGCCAATCCGGAAGTCGCCGCGATCGTGGCCCGCTGCGAGGCCGTGCATGCACCGGTGACGGCGCTGCCGGAGGCGCTGTTCAACGCCGTCAGCCAGGTCGAGCATGGCGTGCACCTGGTGTTCGTGATCGCCACCCCGCGTCCCGCCAAGCCGGCCGGCCTGGTGGACGCGAGCGTGCTGCTGGACGGCGTGCAGGACCCGGGGAACGTCGGCTCCATCCTGCGCAGCGCGGCGGCGAGCGGCGTCAAGCAGGTCTACTGCAGCCCCGGCACGGCCTTTTGCTGGTCGCCGAAAGTGCTGCGCGCGGCCATGGGCGCCCACTTCGTGCTCGACATCTTCGAGAATGTCGAGCTGGCGCCGCTGGTGCGCGCGGCCAGGGTGCCGGTGCTGGCGACCAGCGGCTATGCCAGCGCGTCGCTGTACACCATGGACCTGAAGCAGCCGGTGGCCTGGGTGCTGGGCCATGAAGGGCAGGGCGTCTCGGGCGAACTGCTGGACCTGGCCACCCACCGGGTGGCGATCCCGCACGCGGGCCAGGTCGAATCGCTGAACGTGGCGGCCTGCGCCGCGGTGTGCTTCTTCGAGGCGCTGCGCCAGCGGCAGCACTGAAAACAGAGCGCGGGCAGGCATAGACGGCGGCGCGGGCTTCGGGGTAATCTCATACCTGAGCCGAGAGCGTAGAGACTGGAGCAAGGATGGACATCGCGCATTTGCATTTTCTGGTGGCGGAAGCCGACCCCGCGCAGCGCCGCGCGCTGGTGGAGCTGCTTGGCCAGCTGGGCGCCAGCCAGGTCACGGACGTGCCCGACGGGCATATCGCCATGCAGAGCCTGGACCCCGGCATGGAGCCGGGCCCCGGGGCGGTGCAGGTGGCCATCGTCGACCTGGCGCTGCCGGGGATGGACGGCCTGGAACTGATCCGCAACCTCGGCACGGCGGGCTCGCCGGTGCGCCTGGTCGTCACCGGCGCCCAGCCGGCCGGCCTGCTGTTCTCGGTCGAGACCCTGGCCCAGGCCTACGGGGTCGACCTGCTCGGCACCATCTCCAAGCCGGTCACTGCCGCCAAGCTCAAGCCCCTGCTCGACAACTACACCCCGCTGCCCAAGCGCGATCCGCGCGCCGACACCCCGCGCTTCTCGTTCCAGGAGATCGGCGTCGGCCTGCAGAAGCGCCAGTTCGAGCCCTTCTTCCAGCCCAAGATCGAGCTGGCGACGGGGCAGGTGAAGGGACTGGAAGCCTTCGCGCGCTGGCGCCATCCGGAACACGGGGTGCTGGGCCCGGCCGCCTTCATCGACGCGCTGATCGAGAGCGGGCGGGTGGACTTCCTGGACTGGAGCATGATCGAGATGTCGGTGCAGCAGTGCCGCGCCTTCCACGACCAGGGCATCCCGATGTCGATCTCGGTGAACATCGCCCCCGAGACCCTGGGCCATCCGGCCTTCATGCGCCAGATCACCGGCTGCCTGGGCCGCCACAAGCTGATGCCGGATTATGTGACCTTCGAGATGAGCGAATCCTCGGCGCTCGACACCGATCCGCATTTCATCGAGCGCCTGGTGCGCCTGCGGATGATGGGTTTCGGCCTGGCGATCGACGACTACGGCACCGGCCGCTCCAATTTGCAGCTGCTGGCCCGCATCCCCTTCTCGGAACTCAAGATCGACCGCAGCTTCGTCGACGGCGCCTCCAAACGCCGTCCCCTGGGCACGGTCCTGCGCTCCTGCCTGGGCCTGGCGCACAGCCTGGACCGCATGTCGGTCGCGGTCGGCGTCGAAACCCGCCAGGACTGGGATTTCCTCCAAGACCTGGGCTGCACCTACGCCCAGGGCTACCACATCGCCAACCCCATGGAAGCCGCCTCCTTCCCCGGCTGGCTCGAAGACTGGCGCCACTTCTTCTGATCCCTTTCAGCGAGGGTCAGAGTCGACTTGTTGGGAAATTCCCCAGAATTGCCAAACAATTCGACTCCGACCCCATTTACCTGCGATCAATGACCCCAGCAACAAATTAGGGTCAGAGTCGAATTGTTGGGAAATTCCTCAGAGTTGCCAAACAATTCGACTCTGACCCTAATTGTTTTTGGGCCGGAACGGGCGTCGGCATGGGCGATCCATTTCGATCGTCAATAATCAGCCAAGCTCGGCCGCACTAAGCCTCGAAACCTCCCGAAAATTAATTGGGGTCAGAGTCGAATTGTTGGGCAATTTCTCAGAATTGCCAAAGAATGCGGCTCCGACCCTATTTGTCGAGATGAAAGCCAAGCCGGCGGAAACCGGGGTCAGGGTCGAATTGTTTGGCAACTTTGGGGAATTGCTCAACAATTCGGCTCTGACCCCGGTGTTACCCCCGGTGTTACCCCGGTTTTAGGTGAGGAGGGGTTCGGGGGAAAGCTGGAGAGCGAGGGCGCGGGTGGCGGCCTCGTGGTCGAGGGGGCGGAAGAAGTAGTAGCCCTGCACGAAGTCGCTGCCCATCTCGCGCAGGATGTCGACCTCGGCAGTCGTTTCGACGCCCTCGGCCACCACGTCCAGGCCCAGCGCGCGCGCCAGCATCACCACCACGCCGGCGATCTCGCGCTTGTCGGCGTGGCTGTCCATCGCGCTCACGAAGGAGCGGTCGATCTTGAGGGTGTCGATCGGCAGGCGGCGCAGGTGGCTCAGCGAGGAATAGCCGGTGCCGAAATCGTCCAGGCTCAGGCGCACACCCAGGGTCTTCAGTTGCTGGAACACGGCCAGCGCATGCTCGGGGTCGGCCATCACCGCGCTCTCGGTCAGCTCCAGCTTGAGACTCCCGTGCGTGATGCCGATGTCGGCCAGCACGCGTTTCACCAGGTCCACCAGCTCGCCGTCGGCCAGCTGGATCGCGGACACGTTCACGCTCATGCTCAGCGCCGGCGAACCCGCGTCCTGCCAGGCGCGCAGCTGGCGGCAGGCTTCCACCAGCACCCAGCCGCCGATCTGGCCGATCAGGCCCACTTCCTCGGCCACCGGGATGAACTCCACCGGCGAGATCATGCCCAGCACCGGATGGCGCCAGCGCAGCAGCGCTTCGAAGCCGCGGATCACGCCGTCCTGCGGCGAGACGATCGGCTGGTACTGCAGATGGAACTGGTTCGCCGGCAGCGCCAGGCGCAGTTCGGCTTCCAGGGTCAGGCGGCGCAGGGCGCCTTCCTGCATGGTCTGGTCGAACATCATCCAGCGCGCCCGCCCGTTCTGCTTGGCGTGGTACATCGCGATGTCGGCGTCGCGCAGCATCACCTGCACGTCGCTGTAGCCGCTCGAGCTCATCGCGATGCCGATGCTGGCCGTGACATACACCTGGTGCTGCCCGACCTGCAGCGGCGTGGCCAGGGCCTTCAGCAGGCGCTCGGCGATGCGGATCGGCGTGGCGGCGTCGCTCACGTGGTCGATCAGGATGGTGAACTCGTCGCCGCCCAGGCGCGAAACCACATGGCGGCCGTCGGCGCCGTCGCGCGTCATCTGGTCGCGCGCCACCGTGTCGCGCGTCACCATGTCCGTCTCGCGCAGGCAGGCCGTCAGGCGCTGGGCCGTGGCCACGATCACCTGGTCGCCCGCCTGGTGCCCCAGCCCGTCGTTGATGGCCTTGAAGCGGTCCAGGTCGACGAACAGCACCGCGAACTGGTATTCGGGCATGCGTTTCGCGCGCAGCAGGAAGTGTTCGAGGCGGTCGAGGAACAGCTTGCGGTTGCCCAGCTCCGTCAGCGGATCGTGCAGGGCGTCGTGCACCAGCCGTTCCTGGGCACGGCGGCGCTCGATCACGCGTCCCAGCTGGGTGCCCACCTGGGCCATCAGGCGCAGCATGCCTTCTTGCGGCGCCTGGCGCTCCAGCCCGAAGAACTCGAGCACGGCGACCACTTCGGCCCCGATCATCACCGGGAAGGCGAACAGCGACGCCATGCCGGTCTCCACCAGCACCCGCATGCGCGGCAGCCGTTCCGCCCCGGTGGCGGCATCGACGTCGATCCATGCCGGCGCCCCCGTCGCCAGCACCGCGCCCGGCAGCCCGACGCCGCTGGTGAAGGCGGTGGCCTCGGTCTGCGCGCGCAGCGCCGCGAAGCGTCCGCCGCTCTCGTCGTGCCAGATCGCGGTCGAGTCGAGCACCGCGCCGTGCGCCGGCATCAGGAGCAGGTGGCCCAGCGGCCAGCCGGTATAGCGGCACACCGCGGCCAGGGCGTGCCGCATCGCGTCCTCGACGCTGGCCGCCTCGTTGGCCGCGGCGGCGATGCTCTCGAGCAGGGCGATCTCTTGCTGGCGCTGGTACAGCTCGCGCAAGCCGTGTTCGGCGATGGCTTCCGCTTCCTGGCGCGCCGCGGTCTCGCGTTTCAGGCGCCGCTGCAGCCGCGCGATCTCGGCGGCAGGGTCGTCCTGCGCGCCGGCCGTCGGAAGCGGATTCACTTGGCGAAGCGCACGTGGAACACGCACTTGTCGGCGTGTTCGTGCATGCACTGGGACTGGTGGATCTCGGTCTGCTCGCCGAAGTAGGCCGCCGCGCCCTGCATGAAGCCTTCGGCCAGCGCGCACAGCTTGCGTTGCGAGTTGTAGCCGATCACCAGCTCGTCGCTGCTGCTGGTGTCGAAGTCGAACACCGGCGGCGTCGCGCCCGGGTATAGCTTGCGCACTTCCGGGTGGATCAGGTTGTTCAGCGTGAGCAGGAAGCTGCGCGCCGAATCATGGCCGGCGAAGAAGGCGGGAAAGCGCCGCACCAGGATCGGCATGGCGGCGCGGCCGAACCAGCGCAGCACGTCCTGCGGCGGCAGGCCGAGGGCGGCGGAGGCCACGCCGACCAGGCGGACGATCTCGGCATCGTCATAGCTGCCGAGGGAGGTATAGGCCCCATCGAGCCCGGCGTCGTCGAGCAGACGGTCCCAGGTGGCTTCGCCGAATTCGGTCGACACCGCCTCTTCGAGGAGATTGAAAACGATGCCCTTCATGGCTTGCCCTTGAATCGATCACGTGGACGAATTTTACACGTAAAGGAATTTTCTATCTGTCAGGCAACTATAAAACCACAGACACGCACGGCGTCCCGGAGGAAGCCGTGGCATTCCGGCCACACCAATTGTCAAATGATCAGTATTCCCTGCGGTCCGGCTTGATCTCCTGCAGGATCGTGGTGGCGATCTCCTCGATCGACTTGGTGGTCGAGGACAGCCAGCGGATGCCTTCGCGCTTCATCATGGCTTCGGCCTCGTTCACCTCGTAGCGGCAGTTCTCGATCGACGCGTACTTGCTGCCGGCGCGGCGCTCGTTCCGGATCTGCGACAGGCGCTCGGGGGTGATCGTCAGGCCGAACAGCTTGGCCTTGAAGGGCGGCAGCGAGGAAGGCAGCTTGCCGCGCTCGAAGTCGTCGGGAATCAGGGGGTAGTTGGCCGCCTTCAGGCCGTACTGCATTGCCAGGTAGAGGCTGGTCGGCGTCTTGCCCGAGCGCGACACGCCCACCAGGATCACGTCGGCCTCGGCCAGGTTCTTGTGCGACTGGCCGTCGTCGTGCGCTAGCGAGAAGTTGATGGCCTCGATGCGGTTCTTGTATTCCTCGGTGTCCACCGCGTTGTGGATGCGGCCGATGGTGTGGGTCGACTTGATGCCCAGTTCCTGCTCGAGCGGCGAGACGAAGGTCTGGAACAGGTCCATGTGCATGCCGTTCGCCGCCCGGATCACGCTCGACAGGTCGTGCTTCACCAGGGTCGAGAACACGATCGGGCGCTGGCCGTCGCGCACGAAGCTCTCGTTGATGCGGCGCGCCGCGTCGTAGGCCTTGTCGATCGAGTCGATGAAGGGAATGCGGATCTGGCGGAAGCGCATTTCGAACTGGCTCAGCACGGCGTGGCCGAAGGTCTCCGCCGTGATGCCGGTGCCGTCCGAGACGAAGAACACGGTGCGCGACGAGGGAGGGAAGGCGGGGCGGATTTCTTCGGTCATTGTGTGCAAACGCTGGGCAATGGTGACAAACTTGCAGGATTGTGTGCTGTACATCACCCTTTCGCGGGTTAAAATGCTTGGCAACGGATGTGCATTGTGCTGCACCGCGGACAGAATAACAAGAAACCATCTCCGCTGCCCGGCACTGGCGCCAACAGGTTTCTATCATCAAGTAAGGGTGTTTTACCATGACTAACCTAGCAACTGGAGTGTTGAAGGAGCCTGACCAGGCAAGCGGTGCGGACAAGGTCTACGTGGCCGCGTTCGAGAACCTGCGCATGACCGACGTCGAGTCGGTCGGCGGCAAGAACGCCTCGCTCGGCGAGATGATCAGCCAGCTCGCCGAAGCCGGCGTGCGCGTGCCGGGCGGCTTCGCCACCACGGCCGACGCCTTCCGCGACTTCCTGTCGCACAGCGTGAATGGCGGTCCTTCGCTGGCCGACCGCATCGCCACCCGCCTCGAGAGCCTGGACATTGACGACGTGCGCGCGCTGGCGAGCGCCGGCGCCGAGATCCGCCAATGGATCATCGAGACCCCGTTCCAGCCGCGCCTGGAGCAGGAAATCCGCGCCTACTACGAACGCCTGGTGGCGGACTCCAGCACCGAGATGTCCTTCGCCGTGCGTTCCTCGGCCACCGCCGAGGACTTGCCCGACGCCTCCTTCGCCGGTCAGCAGGAGACCTTCCTGAACGTGGTCGGCATCGACAACGTGCTCGAAGCGATGAAGCACGTCTTCGCCTCGCTCTACAACGACCGCGCGATTTCCTACCGCGTGCACAAGGGATTCACCCACGCCGAGGTCGCGCTGTCGGCCGGCGTGCAGCGCATGGTCCGCTCCGACCTGGGCGCGGCCGGCGTGATGTTCACCATCGATACCGAATCGGGCTTCAAGGACGTGGTCTTCGTGACCTCGAGCTACGGCCTGGGCGAGACCGTGGTCCAGGGCGCCGTCAACCCGGACGAGTTCTACGTGCACAAGCCGATGCTCGCGCAGGGCAAGTCGCCGGTCATCCGCCGCAACATCGGCTCCAAGCTGATCAAGATGGAGTTCACCCAGGAAGCCAAGGCAGGCCGCTCGGTCAAGACGGTGGACGTGCCGATCGAACTGCGCAACCGCTACTCGCTGCTCGACTCCGAGGTGGTCGAGCTGGCCAAGTACGCCGTCATCATCGAGAACCACTACGGCCGTCCGATGGACATCGAGTGGGGCAAGGACGGCCGCGACGGCAAGCTCTATATCCTGCAGGCGCGCCCGGAAACCGTGAAGTCGCAAGAGAAGGCGACCGACGCGCAGCAGCGCTTCACCCTCAAGGGCTCGGGCACCGTGCTGACCCATGGCCGCGCGATCGGCCAGAAGATCGGCGCCGGTCCGGTGCGCGTCATCACCGACCCGTCGGAGATGGAACGCGTGCAGCCGGGCGACGTGCTGGTGGCCGACATGACCGATCCGAACTGGGAGCCGGTGATGAAGCGCGCTTCCGCCATCGTCACCAACCGCGGCGGCCGTACCTGCCACGCGGCGATCATCGCGCGTGAACTGGGCGTGCCGGCGGTGGTCGGCTGCGGCGACGCCACCGACGTGCTGAAGGACGGCACCTTCGTCACCGTCTCGTGCGCCGAAGGCGACGAAGGCCGCATCTACGACGGCATCCTCGAAACCGAGGTCACCGAAGTCTCGCGCGGCACGCTGCCGCCGCTCAAGACCAAGATCATGCTCAACGTCGGCAACCCGCAGCTGGCCTTCGACTTCCAGTCGGTGCCGAACGCCGGCGTTGGCCTGGCGCGTCTCGAGTTCATCATCAACAACAACATCGGCGTGCACCCGAAGGCCATCCTCGAGTACCCGAACATCGACGCCGACCTGAAGAAGGCGGTGGAGTCGGTAGCCCGCGGCCATGCTTCGCCGCGCGCCTTCTACGTCGACAAGCTGGCCGAAGGCGTGGCAACCATTGCCGCCGCCTTCTGGCCAAAGCCCGTCATCGTGCGGCTGTCCGACTTCAAGTCGAACGAGTACAAGAAGCTGATCGGCGGCTCGCGCTACGAGCCGGACGAAGAGAATCCGATGCTGGGCTTCCGCGGCGCCGCGCGCTACCTGGCCGAGGATTTCGCCGAGTCCTTCGAGATGGAATGCGAGGCCATGAAGCGCGTGCGCAACGACATGGGCCTGACCAACGTCGAGCTGATGGTGCCCTTCGTGCGTACCCTGGGCCAGGCCGAGAAGACGGTGGAGCTGCTGGCCAAGAACGGCCTGAAGCGCGGCGAAAACGGCCTGCGCCTGATCATGATGTGCGAAGTGCCGTCCAATGCCATCCTGGCCGAGCGCTTCCTCGAGTTCTTCGACGGCTTCTCGATCGGTTCGAACGACCTGACCCAGCTCACCCTGGGCCTGGACCGCGACTCCGGCATGGAGCTGCTGGCCAAGGACTTCGACGAGCGCGACCCGGCCGTCAAGGCCATGCTGTCGATGGCGATCAAGGCTTGCCGCGAGCAGGGCAAGTACATCGGCATCTGCGGCCAGGGCCCGTCGGACAACCCGGACTTCGCGGTCTGGCTGATGGAGCAGGGCATCGAATCGATGTCGCTGAACCCTGACTCGGTGATCGATACCTGGCAGAAGCTGGCGTCGATGCAAGCCGGCCCGCGGTGAGCAGGTAGCTCGGCAAAGGAAGTCTTCCCCAGTGTGGCTGCAGGTGCTACACTGGGCTCAATGATTTCGTTGCCGCTTAGACCACACCATCGCTCTGCACCGAAGACGCAGAACCCTCGCTACCCGTACCGGGTACCGGGGGTTTTTTCTTTTTTACCTGACGAGGAGACCGCATCATGTCCGACTGGACGATCTGGCTGATCGGCGCCGGGATCCTGGTGATCGCCGAGCTGTTCACCGGTACCTTCTACCTGCTGATGATCGCGCTCGGCCTGTGCGCCGGCGCGCTGGCGGCGCTTGCCGGGGCCAGCGGTCCGCTGCAAACCCTGGTGGCCGCGGCGCTCGGCGTGGCGGCCACCCTGGTGCTGCGCCGCAGCCGCTTCGGCCGGGCCGCGCGCGGCGAAGCCGCCAACGACCCGAACATGAACCTCGACATCGGCCAGCGCGTCAGCGTGCCGCAATGGCAGGACCGGCGCGCCCGCGTGATGTACCGCGGCGCGCTATGGGACGTCGAGCTGCGGCCTGGCGCTTCGGACCGTCCGGGCGACTTCCGCATCGTCGAGGTCCACGGCAACCGCCTGGTGGTCGCCGAAGCATAAGTAAACACGATTAACCCACTCCACGCCAAGGGATGCCAATGGAAATGTTCAGTATCGTCGCGCTGGTGATCTTCGGGATCGCCCTGGTCTTTGTCTTCAAGACCATCAATGTGGTGCCCCAGCAGCACGCCTGGGTGGTCGAGCGCCTCGGCAAGTACCATGCGACCCTGGCTCCGGGCCTGAACATCGTCGTGCCCTTCATCGACCGCATCGCCTACAAGCACAGCCTGAAGGAGATCCCCCTCGACGTGCCGCCCCAGGTCTGCATCACGCGCGACAACACCCAGCTGCAGGTGGACGGCATCCTGTACTTCCAGGTGACCGACGCCATGCGCGCCTCCTACGGTTCGTCGAACTACATCCAGGCGATTACCCAGCTGGCCCAGACCACCCTGCGTTCGGTGATCGGCAAGATGGAGCTGGACAAGACCTTCGAGGAGCGCGACCACATCAACACCACCATCGTCAACGCGATCGACGAATCGGCCGCCAACTGGGGCGTGAAGGTGCTGCGCTACGAAATCAAGGACCTGACTCCGCCGGCCGAGATCCTGCACGCGATGCAGCGCCAGATCACGGCCGAACGCGAAAAACGGGCATTAATTGCGGCGTCTGAAGGAAGACGCCAGGAGCAGATCAACATCGCCAGCGGCGAGCGCGAAGCCGCCATCGCGCGCTCGGAAGGCGAACGCCAGGCCGCGATCAACCGTGCGCAGGGCGAAGCGAACGCCATTGTCGCGCTGGCGGAGGCAAGCGCCTCGGCGCTGCGCCAGGTCGGCGCCGCCATCCGCGAGCCGGGCGGCATGGACGCCGTCAGCCTGCGCGTGGCCGAACACTACGTGGACGCCTTCGGCAAGCTCGCCAAGACCAACAACTCGCTGATCGTGCCGGCCAACATGGGCGACATGAGCACCGTGATTGCGAGCGCGCTGCAGATCGTGAAGGCGCAAAAATGATGCGCGTGGCGATCATCACCGGCGCATCAAGCGGCATCGGCGCCGAGATGGCGCGCCAGATGGCGGCCAGGGAAGGCGCAGGGCTGGCGCTGGTGCTGGCGGCGCGCAATGCCGCGCAGCTCGAGGCCGTCGCCACCGCATGCCGGGCGCTTGGCGCCCAGGCGCATGCCATCCCGACCGACGTGTCGCGCCAGGAAGACTGCCGCGCCCTGGTCGACGGCGCGGTCGCGCGTTTCGGCCGCATCGACATACTGGTCAACAATGCCGGACGCTCGGCGCATGCCTTGTTCGAGCAGGTCGAGGACCTCGGCTGGTACGAGGACCTGATGCGCGTGAACCTGTGGGGCAGCGTGTGGTGCACCCGGGCGGCGCTGCCGCACCTCAAGGCGGCGCGCGGCAGTATCGTGGCGGTGTCCTCGCTCGCGGGGCTGGTGGGCGTGCCGGGACGCACCGCCTACAGCGCAACCAAGTTCGCCATGACCGGTTTCTTCGAAGCCCTGCGCATCGAGCTGAAAGCCGCCGGGGTGAGCGTGACCACCGCCTATCCCGGCGTGGTGGCGACCCGGATCCGCTACCGCGGCTACAACGCGAAGGGCGAAGCGGCCGGCGTCAGCGGCTTGAAGGAAGACAATGCGATGCCGGTGGAGGAGTGCGCGCGCCTGATCATCGACGGCATGGAGCGGCGCCGGCGCGAGGTCGTGATGAGCGTAAAGGGCAAGCTCGGACGCCTGCTCAAGCTGCTGGCGCCTGGACTGGTGGAAAAGATGGCGCTGGCCGCGGTCAAGGATGAGGCGCGGCCGCGGTAGGGCAGCAATAGTCACCGAGTTTCCAAAACGAAAGCCACCGCACGGTGGCTTTTTTCTTTTCCCCGAACGTGAGGCGAGGCGTACACTGGTGCCAAGGCTTCACAGCGGAGCAGGTATGGAACTGAAGAGGCGTGGACGCGACCGCGCGCCCGCCCATCCGGAATCGGCCTTGGCCTTGCTCACCCGCCTGGCCTTGGGCTGCGTGGCGGCCGCCTATGTGCACGGCCGGGTACAGCGCACCCGCCTGATCGAGGACCTGGTGGAGCAGCGCACGGCCGACCTGGACCGCACCACCGAGGCGCTCCGGCTGCACCAGCGCGCCATCGAATCGAGCGCCAACTCGGTGACCCTGGTCGACGCCCGTTCTCCGGGCGCGCCCATCATCCTTGTCAACCCGGCCTTTACACGCATGCATGGCTACGGCCCCGAGGAAGTGCTCGGCCGGCCGCTGGAACTGCTGGCCTTCGGGGTCGACGACCAGCCGGGCCTGCACGAGCTGCGCAACGCCATCGTCGAAGGGCGCGAGGCCCACGTGCTGCTGCAACTGCGGCGCAAGGACGGCCAATCCTACTTCGAGGAAGCCTACCTGGCCCCCATCAGGAACGAGCACGGCGTCACCGACTACTTCGTCATCTTCGAGTACGACGTCACCACCGCCAAGCAATACGAGGCCGCGCTGGAACACCGCGCCCGCCACGACATGCTGACCGGCTTGCCCAACCGGGTCGCGCTGGCCGACCGTATCGACCGCGCGCTGGCGTTCGCGCGCTCGGACGCCGCGCCGGTCTGGGTGGCCGTGCTCGACCTGGATTACTTCAAGCACGTCAACGACAGCCTGGGCCCGGCCGCCGGCGACCGCCTGCTGCGCCAGGCCGGCGAGCGCATGCTGGCCGCGGTCGGGCCCACCGATACCGTGGCCCGCACCGGCGACGATGAATTCGTCCTGCTGTTCGAGAACCGCGCCGACGAGAGCCAGGCCGCGGCCACGGTGAGCAAGGTGCTGGCGGCGATCGCCGAGCCCTTTGGCGAAGGCGGACAGCGTGTCTTCCTGACCGGCAGCGCCGGTATCGCGGGCTACCCGGGCGACGGCGGCGATGCCGACAGCCTGGTCAAGCATGCGCAGATCGCGATGTACCGGGCCAAGGAAAGCGGGCGCAACACCTTCCGCTTCTACCTGCCGAGCATGAACGAGCGCGCGCTCGAACGCCTGGCGATGGTGGATGCGATGCGCCATGCGATGAACGCCGAGGAGTTCGAACTGCACTACCAGCCCCAGGTCGACCTGGCCAGCGGCGCCGTGATCGGCATGGAAGCGCTGATCCGCTGGAGCCATCCGCAGCTGGGCATGATGCGCCCCGACCGGTTCATCGCATTGGCCGAGGAAACCGGCTTGATCGTGCCGCTTGGCACGTGGGTGCTGCGCGCCGCCTGCTCGCAGGCAGCCACCTGGCAGCGCGCCGGCCTGGGGGCCTTGCGCATCGCGGTCAACCTGTCGTCGCGCCAGTTCAGGGACGCCGCGCTGCCCGCCCTGATTGCCGAGGTCCTGCGCGAGACAGGGCTTCCGGCCACCAGCCTCGAGATCGAACTGACCGAGAGCCTGATGATGGAAGACGTGGAAATGGCGGTTGCCACGATGCGCGCCCTGAAGGCGATGGGCGTGCACCTGTCGATCGACGACTTCGGGACGGGCTACTCCAGCCTGTCCTACCTCAAGCGCTTCCCGGTGGACGTGCTGAAGATCGACCAGTCCTTCGTCCGGGATATCGGGCAGGATGCCAGCAGCTCGGCCATGGTGTCGGCCATGATCTCGCTCTCCCACGAGCTTGGACTGCGCGTGATCGCCGAGGGCGTCGAAACCCAGGCCCAGTGGGACTACCTGGTGGGCCGGGGCTGCGACGAGGTGCAGGGCTATTACTTCAGCCGCCCCTTGCACGGGCGCGACTTCGAGCGGATGGTGCGCGAACACCGTCAGGCGGCTTGACGCCGGGGCTCAGCCGGCCTGCATGGGAGCGGCTTAGAAGTCGATCGACCCCGACACCACCACGCTGCGCGGCGCGCCCAACACCAAGTAGCCATAACCCGGATAGCCGCCGGCCGAGGCCCAGTAGTTCTTGTCGGTCACGTTGTCGATGCGCGCGCGCAGGGTCACGTCGCGCTCCATGACGCGCAGGTCGTAGCTGGCGCCGATGTCCAGGCGCGCCCACGACGGCAGTTTCTGGGTGTTGGCCGCGTCCGCGTACTGGCCCGAGGTGTAGACGGTGCGCGCGTTCAGCGCCAGGCCCTGCACGCCCGGCACGTCCCAGTCCACGCCCAGGTTGAGCTGGGTCTTCGGCACGCCGATGGCGTCCTTGCCTTCGTTCGCGCCGCCGGCGGTGCGGCGCTGCTCCGCGTCCAGCAGGGTCAGGCCGCCCAGCAGGCGCAGGCCGCGCAGCGGGCTCCCGAAGACCGAGACTTCCAGGCCGCGGTTGCGCTGTTCGCCATACACGCCGAAGCGGCGGTTCTCGACGTAGGCCGAAGGCTGGCTGGTGCTGAATAGCGCGGCGCTCAGGCCCAGGCGGCCGCCGTCATACTTGACGCCGACTTCCTTCTGGCGCGAGACGAAAGGCGCGAACACTTCGCCCACGTTGACGATGTCGGTGCCCGATGCGACCGGGCCCTTTTGCAGGGCTTCGCTGTAGTTCGCGTACAGCGAGACGTTCTTGACAGGCTTGAAGACCAGGCCCGCCAGCGGGGTAACTTCGCTCTCTTCGTAGGCCGAATACTGGATGCCGCTGTTGTAGTCGTAGCCAAAGTCCTTGATCTTCTGGTGGCGTGCGCCCACGCTCAGGAGGATGGTGTCGTTGGCGAAGGACAGCGTATCCGCCACCGCATAGCTCGACAGGATCGTCTTGGCGGTCAGCAGCGGGTCGTTCATGTCGCCGCCGGTGAAGAAGCGCGCCGAGGGCGCGGCTACGTCGCTAGGGCGGTAGATATTGGCCGCGAAACCCGAGAAGTCGCTCATGCCGTAGGCGTTCTTCGATTCGGAATGAAAGCCCGAGGCGGTCGCGCTCAGGCTGTGCTTCACTGGGCCGGTACGCAGTTCGCCGCGCACGCCGATTTCGCCGGTGCGCACGTGGTCGACGCGCACGTTGTCGAAGCGGCTCATGGTGCCGCCGCCATTGGGGGCGGTCACGGTCGGCGACGAAATAATGTTGAACTCGTCACCCTTGCGCATGCCGAAGGCCGCCCAGGCAACGGCGCCGCCAGGCAGGTCGATCTCGCCGCGCAGGGTGCCGAAGGTGTCGCGCTCTTCCGATACGGTCCAGGGCTGGGCGAAGTTGCTGTCTGCTTCGGGCGCCGCGATCATTGGCACGCCCGCGGCCAAGGTCACGCTCGGACGCGCGCCGGTCAGGCTGTGGTCCTGGTGGCCGACGTCGGCCGACAAGCGGAAGCCCCGGCCACGGTAGTCCATGCCGACCGAATACACGCTCAGTTCACGCGCTTCGCGGTCGACCGCGGTGTCGCCGTCGCGGCGCACGGCGTTGACGCGGATGCCGGCGCGGTTCTCCGGTCCGAAGCGGCGCGCCACGTCGGCCGCGACATAAGCCTGGCCGCCGGTTTCCACGCCCACCGTCACCTGCGACAACGGCGCATTCGGCGCGCGCTTCGGCAGCAGGTTGATGGCGCCGCCGATACCGCCGCCGCCCGGGGCCGCGCCGTTGACGAAGCTGTTGGCGCCGCGCAGCACTTCGACGCGCTCGAGGAGCTCGGACGCCACGAACTGGCGCGGCAAGAGGCCGAACAGGCCGTTATACGCCAGGTCGTCCGAGTTCACCTGGAAGCCGCGGATCATGTACAGCTCCTGGTAGTTGCCGAAGCCGCGGGCCACGCGCACCGACGGGTCGTTCTGCAGCACGTCGGCCACGCCGCGCGCTTGCTGGTCCTGGATCAGCGCCTGGGTGTAGTTGGTTGCGTTGAAGGGCGCGTCCATGATGTCGACGTTGCCCAGCAGGCCCAGGCGGCCGCCGCGGGCCACCTGGCCGCCGGCGTAGGCCGAGGGCAGGCCTTGCGATGAGGCGTCGGCCGATGCGCTGACGACCACGGTCTGGATCGGCTGCTCGGCGGTTTCCTGGGCGTGGGCGGTGGCGACGGCGAGGAGGGCGGCGGCAAGCGCCAGGGGAGTGCGGCGGAAGTGTTGCGAACGCATGGATGTTGCTCTTTTTCTAAATGAGAATGCTTATCATTTTAGCGCTAACGCTTGCTTCTGTAAATGAGAACCATTATTATTTGTCGACCTCATCCGACCACCTATTCATGTCGCCCGTTTCCCTGCGCCGCTGGGGCTGGATCCACAAGTGGAGCAGCCTGGTTTGCACCGTCTTCATGCTGCTGCTGTGCCTGACCGGCCTGCCGCTGATCTACCACCACGAAATCGGCCACCTGCTCGGCACCGATGTCGAAGCACCCGTCATGCCGGTGGATACGCCGCGCGGCAACATCGACGCCGTGATCGCGTCCGCCAAGGAGCTGTATCCCAACAAGATCATGATGTACATGTCGCAGGAGGCCGACGAGCCCGCGATCTGGAACGTCACCCTGGGCGACCATCCAAACGACGAGCACTACAAGCCGATCGCGGTCGACGCCCGCACCACCAAGGTCATCACCGAGCCCGCCTTCGAAGGGGGCGCCTTCATGTCGACCATGTTCCGCCTGCACGTGGACCTGTTCGCGGGCCTGTACGGCAAGCTGTTCCTGGGTCTCATGGGCCTGCTCCTGCTGGTGGCCATCGTCAGCGGCGCGGTGCTGTACTCGCCGTTCATGCGCAAGCTCGAGTTCGGCGCCGTGCGGCGCGAGCGCAGCCCGCGCCTGAAGTGGCTCGACATGCACAACCTGCTGGGCATCGTGACCCTGGTCTGGGCCTTCGTGGTCGGCGCCACCGGCATGGTCAATACCTGGGCCGACGTCCTGCTCAAGGTCTGGCAGACCACCGAGATCGCCGAGATGCTGAAACCCTACGAGGGCAGCCCGCCGCCGACCAGGATGGCCTCGGTGCACGAGGCGATCCACCGCGCGGAAAGCGCGGAGCCGGGCATGAAGGTCGGTTTCGTGGCTTTCCCCGGCACGCCCTTCACCAGCTCGCACCACTACGGCATCTATATGCGCGGCGACGAGGCTTTCAGCTCGCGCCTGTACAAGCCGGTCCTGATCGACGCCGAGACCGGCCAGATCACCGACCGCCGCGAGCTGCCCTGGTACCTCACCGCGCTGCTGCTGTCGCAGCCGCTGCACTTCGGCGACTACGGCGGCCAGTGGATGAAATTCTTCTGGGCCATGCTCGACATCGCCACCATCGTCATTCTCGTCACGGGCCTGTACCTGTGGCTCAAACGCGGCCGCCATGCCAAGGCTGCCGCCGCCGCACCCGCGCACGCGCAAGCCGCGCCGGAACGCGAGATTCCCGCGCTCGTGCGCAAGGAGGCTTCATGACCCGCACCACCATGCAAATCTGGGGCGCGCCGCTGCTGCTGGCCGTCCTGACCATCGTCGGCCTGACCTCGGCGCTGCTCGGCGACGACATCTGGGATGTCGTGTCCGCCCTGGCCCTCGGCGCGCCGGTCGTCGTCGGCACCTGGTTCAGCCTGCGCCGCACGCGTCCGCGCGCCTAGCGCTCGCCGTGCGCCCTGCCAGGCGGTATACTCCGCGTGGCAGGGCGGCGCCTGGACCGCCCGTTCGAACACTCATCCGAAGGGGCACCATGTTCGCAGCAGTCGACCTCGGGTCCAACAGCTTCCGCCTGCACATCGGCGAACCGGCCGGCGGCCGCATGCACATCGTGCGCACCGCGCGCGACCCGATCCGCCTGGCGGCCGGGCTGGACGCCGGCAACATGCTGAGCGAGGCGGCGATGCGCACCGCCATCCGCTGCCTGCAGGACTTCCGCGCCATCCTCGACGAATACCACCTCGACGCTGTGCGCGTGGTGGCCACCAACACCCTGCGCGTGGCGCGCAACGCCGACGTCCTGCTGCCGCTGGCCGAGCAGGCGATCGGCTACCCCATCGAGATCATCTCGGGCGAGGAAGAGGGTCGCCTGATCTACATGGGCGTCTCGCGCGCCATCGACAAGCCGGACGAGCGCCGCATCGTGGTCGATATCGGCGGCGGTTCCACCGAAGTCATCACCGGCACGGGGCCGGAGATCACCCTGGTCGAATCCTTCGGCATCGGCACCCATCCGCAGACGGCGGCCTATTTCGCCGACGGCCGCATCCTGGCGAGCAACTTCGACGCCGCCGTCACCGCCGCGCGCGCCCGCTTCGAGGATGCCGCCGCGCAGTACCAGGCACAAGGCTGGGACGCGGCTTACGGGTCCTCGGGTACGATGCGGGCGATCTCCGAGGTCATCGCTCGCAACCAGATCGGCGATGGCAGCGTGTCCCAGGCCAGCCTGCATGCGCTGCGCGACATCCTGCTGGAGCTGGGCCATGTCGATGCCTTCCTGCTGCCGGGCGTGAAGAAGGAGCGGGTGCCCGTGATGGTGGGCGGGCTGACGGTCCTGATCGGCGTGATGCAGGAGCTGGGGATTCCCCGGCTTACGGCCATCAATGCGGGCCTGCGCCTGGGCGTGCTGTCCGACCTGGAACTGCGCGCCACCCACCGCGACCGGCGCGACGCCGCGATCCGCGCCTGCCTGCGCCGCTTCGGCGCCGACCCCCAGCGCGCCATGCGCACCGCCGCCATTGCCGCCGCCATATACGGGAAGCTGCAGCCGCAGGGGGACAGCCTGCACCTCTACCTGGCCTGGAGCGGCATGCTGCACGAGATCGGGCTGGCGGTGTCGATGACGGGGGCGCACAAGCATGGCGCCTATATCGTCGAGCATGCGGACCTGGCCGGTTTCACGACGCGCGAGCAGCGCTTGATGAGCACCCTGGTGCTGGGGCAGAAAGGCAACCTGCGCAAGGTGCGCGAGTCCCTGGGCGAGGCGGACCTGGCCAAGGCGATGCTGGCGCTGCGGCTGGCGGTGGTGTTCATGCATGCGCGGGCGGACGAGGACCTGGCCGGGCTCAGGCTGCGGCTCAAAGGGAAAGTGGAGATCGAGCTGCCGCCGGATTTGCTGGCGAAGCATCCGACCCTGGCGCCGTGGTTCGAGAAGGAAGAGGGTTTTTGGAACGATATTGGCCTGCCCTTCCAGGTGCGGTAGGGTTGGCGGGGTAATTCGGGCCAGTGGCCCGAATTACAGTCGCCGACGCGTTCAAATCACGTTTGCCGGTCCGTGTGCTGAAACGGCGCCGATAACTATCACCGCGTCGGCGGGGACCCGCCGACCCTACGGAGATTCCCATGCGACTCATCGCCTTCCTTGCTGCCTGTGTCGTCGTGAGCGCGTGCGCATCATCATCGCCTTCCGGCGCCATGGTTTCCGATGCCCACGTCGAAACCCTGATGCGCCGCGAACAGGTCCAGGGTCTGGCGCTGGCCATCATCGACGACGGCAAGGTCAGCCAGATCGCCACCTACGGCAAACGCAGCGTCGAACGGAACTTGCCGCTCCAGGCGGACACCGTCATGTACGGCGCCTCCCTGACCAAGACGGTCTTCGCCTATCTGGTCCTGCAACTGGCCGACGAGGGCCGTATCGACCTCGACGCCCCCGTCACCCAGCTGCTCCCCAGGCCGCTGCCCGACTACAGGAACAAGCGCACCGACTACGCCCCCTTGGCCAGCGACCCGCGCTGGCGGCGGCTGACGCCGCGCATCCTGCTGACCCACAGCGCCGGCTTCGCCAACTTCAGCTGGATCGAGCCGGACCAGAAACTGCGCATCCACTTCGAACCCGGCAGCCGCTACGCCTATTCGGGCGAGGGCATCTACCTCTTGCAATACATCCTCGAGCAAGGCCTGGGCCTGGACGTCGCGCGTGAGATGCAAACCCGCATCTTCGACCGTTTCGGCATGCGCAATACGAGCATGCGCTGGCGCCCCGACTTTGCCGCCAACCTGGCCGATGGCTACACGGTCGACGGCAAGCTCGAACCGCACGACGAGCGCAGCAATGTCAGCGCGGCCGGATCGATGGATACCACCATCGCCGACCAGGCGCGCTTCTGGGCCGCGCTGCAGCGCGGCGAAGGGCTGAGCGCGCGCATGCGCGCGGAGATGGTGCGCGCGCAGCTGCCGATCCGCTCGCGCAGCCAGTTCCCGACCCTGGCGCCGGAGGCCGGGGCGCCGCAGGAGGGCATCGCGGCGGGGCTGGGAGTGGTGACCTTCAGGGACCGTAGCGGTCCTGGATGGTTCAAGGGCGGCCATAACGACTCGACCGGCAACATGGCCGTCTGCCTGGAGGCGCGCAAGCGCTGCGTGGTGTTGCTGGCGAACGATGTGCGTGCCGAGCGCATCTACCCCGAGCTGGTGCGCATGGCGCTGGGGGAGAACGACATGCCTTGGCGCTGGGAGTATGGCGAGAAGGCACGCTGAAAACCAACTGACTTCTCGCCACAAGCGTCAAAACCGTCGCACCGGCCTTCGCCGGTGCGACGGTCTCTAGGGTAACAATTCAATCAGCGCAGCTCGCCAATCGAATTCGGTGAATCAGCGCAGCTTGCCGATCAGGTCCGGCCCCGCCACCAGGCGGATATACGGCACCCCGTCCGAGCCCTTGTGCTCGATCCAGAACACCCCCGCCTTGCGGATGCGCCAGTCCTGCTTGCGGCCGCACAGCACCGAGGACGCCACCTCGCCGAGCAGCGGCTGGTGGCCCACCACGAGCACCGGCTGGCGGTGTCCGGGCCAGCCGCAGGCCTGGATGATGGCTTCCGCGTCGGATTCCGTGCCCAGCGCCTCGACCACCTCGTAGCGGCGGCCCAGCGCCTTGACGGTCTGGGTGCAGCGCTTGGCGGGGCTGGACAGGATGCGGCAATCCTCGGGCAGCACGCGGTTCAGCCAGGCGCCCACGCGGGCGGCGTGGCGCTGGCCCTTGGCCGTCAGCGCGCGTGAGCTGTCGTCGCCGTCCGGCGCCGCCGGTTCGGCCTCAGCGTGGCGCCACAGGATCAGTTCCATGCTCGTTCTCCTTGGCCGGGCGTTGGGCGTCGCCCAGCATGTCCATCAGGGTTTGCTGGGCGCTCAGGGTTTTCTGGTTGCCGCGCGGCTTGCGGCGGCGGTAGCGGCCGTCGCTGGCCAGCTCCCAGGCGTTGACGTTGTCCTTCAGATAGGGGTGCAGGCCTTCGCGCATCACGCGCCGCTTGAGCGCGGGCGAGTGGATCGGGAAGGCGATCTCCACGCGCCGGAACAGGTTGCGGTTCATCCAGTCGGCGCTGCTCAGCCAGATGTCATGCTTCAGGTTGTTCCGGAAGTAGAACACCCGGGTGTGCTCGAGGAAGCGGCCGACGATCGAGCGGACCTTGATGTTGTCCGAGAGGTCCTTCACGCCGGGGCGCAGCGAACAGGCGCCGCGGACGATCAAGTCGATGCGCACGCCCGCCTGGGAGGCGTCGTATAAGGCCTTGATGACCGATTCGTCGGTGAGCGAGTTCATCTTGGCGATGATCCGTCCCGCCTTGCCGGAGCGCGCGAGCTCGGCCTCGTTGCGGATGGCGCGCACCAGTTCCTTCTGCAGCGAGAATGGCGCCAGCCAGATGCTGGTCAGCTGCTTGGGGCGCGTCATGCTGGTGAGGTGGATGAAGACCTCGTTGACGTCGGCGGTCAGGTCGGCGTTCGCCGTGAGCAGGCCGAAGTCGGTGTAGAACTTGGCCGTGGTCGGGTTGTAGTTGCCGGTGCCGAGGTGGGCGTAGCGGCGTAGGCCGCTCGGTTCGCGCCGCAGCACCAGGGCCATCTTGGCGTGGGTCTTGAGGCCGACCACGCCGTACACCACCTGTGCGCCGGCCTGTTCCAGCTTCTCGGCCCAGTTGATGTTGGCTTCCTCGTCGAAGCGCGCCATCAGTTCCACGATCACCGTGACTTCCTTGCCGCGCCGGGCGGCTCCGATCAGGGCTTCCATCAGGTCGGAATTCATGCCGGCGCGGTAGATGGTCTGCTTGATCGCCACCACGCACGGGTCGTTCGCCGCGCTCTGGATGAAGTCGATCACCGGCTGGAAGGTTTCGTAAGGGTGATGCAGCAGCACCTCGCCCTTGCGCAGCGTGGCGAAGATGTCGGGGGCGGCCAGCTTGGGCGGATAGCCGGCGACAAAGGGCGGGAACTTGAGCTCCGGCTGGTTGTTGGTGTTGACCACCTCCAGCAGGCGCCCCAGGTTGACCGGGCCGTCCACCGTGAACAGGCGCGAGCGGTCGATGGCGAACTGGTCGAGCAGGAAGGCGGACAGGTGCTCGGGGCAGGCGCGCGCCACTTCGAGGCGCACCGCGAAGCCGTAGTTGCGGCTATGGAGCTCGCTCTGCAGGGCCTGGCGCAGGTTCTTGACCTCTTCCTCGTCCACCCACAGGTCGCTGTTGCGGGTGACGCGGAACTGCGAATAGGACACCACTTCGCGGCCGGTGAACAGGTCGGCCATGTGGGCCTGGATCACCGAGGACAGCAGGCAGTAGGAGGCGCCCTTCTTGTCGGAGAGTTCGTCCGGCAGCCGGATCACGCGCGGCAGCACGCGCGGCGCCTTCATGATGGCGATGCCGGTGCCGCGCCCGAAGGCGTCCTTGCCCGCCAGTTCGACGATGAAATTCAGGCTCTTGTTGATCACGCGCGGGAAGGGATGGGCCGGGTCCAGGCCGATCGGCGTCAGCAGCGGGCGCACCTCGCGGTCGAAGAACTGCTTGACCCAGGCGCGCTGGGCGGCGTTGCGGTCGCTGCGGCGCAGCAGGTGGATGCCGTGCTCGGACAACTGGGGCGCGATTTCGTTGTTGAACAGGCTGTACTGGCGCGCGATCAGGTGCCGGCATTCGGCGCTGGCGCGCTCCAGGGTGGCGGCCAGGTGGTCGGGCAGGCCGCCGTGGGCATGGTCGAACTGGTATTGGGCCAGCAGGCTGGCCACCCGCACCTCGAAGAATTCGTCCAGGTTGCTGCAGACGATGCACAGGAAGCGCAGGCGTTCCAGCAGGGGGATCGACGGATCCTCGGCCTGGGCCAGCACGCGGCGGTTGAACTCCAGCAGCGAGAGTTCGCGGTTGAGGAAGGCGCCGCCATCGGGGAGATGCTTGAGCTCAGCCTCGATGGCCCTGGTTTTCATGTCCATGTGTCTGCGTTTGAGTAGTCGCGCAGGCAGTGTAGATGGAAGATATGACAACTTGGTGACATCCACGATCGGCTCAGACAGAAGAGAGAGTTAAACTTTAAGCATCGTTAAAGTATGCCGGCGTATAAAGACAGCTCTACAACACAACAAGGGGTTGACCGTGAAAGACCTGCTGCGCGCCAACAAGGGCTTCATCCTGTTCATGTGCCTGTTCGGCGTGTTCCGCACCGCGGTCGCCGACTGGAACCCGATCCCTTCGGCCTCGATGCGGCCCAACCTGCTGGAGGGCGACGTGGTCTTCGTCAACCGCCTGGCTTTCGACCTGAAGATACCACTGACTGATGTGATCGTGGCGCGCCTTGGCGAGCCGGGTAGGGGAGACGTGGTGACCTTCACCTCGCCCCAGCCGGACGAGACCCGCCTGATCAAGCGCGTGCTGGCGCTGCCGGGCGATGTGATCGAGATGCGCAACGAGCAGCTGATCATTAACGGCGTGCCCGGCAAGTACCGGGTGGCGGAAGTGACGCGCGAGCGTTCGCACGGCGCCGAGCTGGAGGCGGTGCGCATGGACGAGACCGTCGGCGGGACGCGCCAGCGCATCCAGGTACTGCCGCAAAAGCTTGCGCTGCGCAACTTCGGTCCGGTGCGCATCCCGGCCGGCCATTACCTGATGCTGGGCGATAACCGCGACGACAGCGGCGACTCGCGTGTTGTCGGCCTGGTGCCGCGCGAGAAGCTGATCGGGCGCGCCGAGCGCATCCTGGTCTCGGCCGACTACCAGGGCAACTGGATGCCGCGCCTAGGGCGCTTCGGCAAGTCGCTGCGCGCCGAGGCTGCAGAAAATTAATTCTGTGAAATAAAGTAAAATCCCGGGCCCGGGATTCTGCATGCTGCGGTGCCGGTTTTATCTGGAAAGGCATAGCACATGCAACGACTCTTGACCGTCATTCTCGCCTGCCTCGGCATGATCG
Organism: Massilia sp. DD77; assembly: GCF_036961685.1. Classification (NCBI taxonomy): domain Bacteria; kingdom Pseudomonadati; phylum Pseudomonadota; class Betaproteobacteria; order Burkholderiales; family Oxalobacteraceae; genus Massilia; species Massilia sp. DD77. The sequence continues at coordinate 88,093 of NZ_JBAMDH010000003.1, read as the reverse complement.
GGGCGCTGGCGATCGACACCTATCTTCCCTCCATGCCGGCGATCGGCGTCGAATTCGGCGTCGGCCCGGTGGCGGTACAGCAGACCCTGAGCGTCTTCCTGTTCTGCTTCGCCTTCATGATGCTGTTCTACGGCACGCTGTCCGACTCGTTCGGACGCCGTCCGGTCATCGTGGTAGCGCTCTCGGTGTACACCGTGGCCTCGATCGGCGCCGCCTTCGCGCCCACCTTCGGCGCGCTGCTGGCCTGCCGCGCCCTGCAGGGCCTGTCGGCCGGCGCCGGCTCGGTGATCGGCCAGGCCATCGTCCAGGACCGCTTCGCCGGCCCGCAGGCGCAGAAGATCCTGTCGCACATCATGATGGTGTTCGGCCTGGCCCCGGCCATCGCGCCGGTGCTGGGCGGCTGGCTGCACGTGAGCTTCGGCTGGCGCTCGACCTTCGTGTTCCTGGCCATCTTCGGCTCCGCGATGATCGTGCTTTGCCTGCGCCTCCTGCCTGAAAGCCTGCCGCGCGAGAAGCGCCAGGCCTTCCACCCGGTGACCATTGCCCGCAACTACCTGATGGTGCTGCGCAATCCGCAGTTCGTGCTGCTGTCGCTGGCGGTGGGCATGGCCTTCGGTGGCCTGTCGCTGTATATCGGTTCGGCGGCCAACTTCGTGATGGAGATCCTGGGCCTGCCCGAGACGGCCTTCGCCTGGATGTTCATTCCCCTGATCGGCGGCATGGTGATCGGCTCGGCCTGGGGCGGCAGGCGCGCGGCCAAGGTGGCGCCGGCGCGCCAGATGTGGATCGGCTATGCGGTGATGGGCCTGGCGGCGGTGCTGAACGTGGGCTACAACGCGCTATTCCCGGCACAAGTGCCGTGGGCGGTGCTGCCGCTCTTCGTCTACACCTTCGGCCTGGCGGTGGCGATGCCGGCGATCCAGTTGATGGCGATGGGCCTGTTCCCCCACAACCGCGGGCTGGCGGCGTCGATGGTGGGCTTCATCCAGATGATGTCTTTCGCCCTGGTGTCGGGGCTGGTTGCGCCGCTGCTGTTCGATAGCGCCTTCAAGCTGGCGCTGGGCGTGGCGGTGGGGCTGGTGCTGAGCTTCGTGGCCTGGCGGGCGTCGGTGCGTTCGGCGACGTAAGCCGCAGGGTGGACGGCTCTGCCGTCCACCCTGCGATCCCGCAGCCGTGAAGACGATCAGCGCCGGTGCTGCTTCATCGCCGCCGCGACCTCGCGCTTGGCGTCGCGGTCCTTCTCCGTATTGCGCTTGTCGTGCTGCTTCTTGCCCTTGGCCAGGCCGATCTCGCACTTCACGCGCCCCTTCTTGAAATGCAGGTTGAGCGGCACGAGCGTATAGCCCGAGCGCTCGACCTTGCCGACCAGCTTGTCGATCTCGGCGCGGTGCAGCAGCAGCTTGCGCGTGCGCAGCGCTTCCGGATGGCTCCAGGCCGATGCGGTGGGGAGCGAGCTGACGTGGGCGCCGAACAGGAATAGTTCCCCGTTGCGCACCATCACATAAGCTTCCTTGATCTGCACCCGGCCTTCGCGGATGGCCTTGACTTCCCAACCTTCCAGCACCAGGCCGGCTTCGTAGCGGTCCTCGATGAAGTAGTCGAAAAAAGCTTTTTTATTGTCTGCGATACTCATGAAATAGCGAAAATTCGCGTGTCGGTTAAACTACTGCCATCGCGCCAATGTGGCGACATATGCAACTTAACCAACATCATAACAAACGGTTGACCAATGGCAGTAGTACACAAATCAGTTTTCCTCGGGTATAGCGCGGAACAGATGTTCGACCTGGTGGCGAAGGTGGAAGATTATCCGAAGTTTCTTCCCTGGTGCGGCGGCGTGAAAATCATCGAGCGCACCGACGAGAAACTGGTGGCTTCCCTGTCCATCAACTTCCACGGCGTGAAGCAGAGCTTCACCACGGCCAACCACAACCAGCGTCCGACCCAGATGAAGATGCACCTGGTCGACGGGCCGTTCAAGATGCTGGAAGGCACCTGGACCTTCAAGTCCCTGCGCGCCGACGCCTGCAAGATCGACTTCGACCTGCACTACGAGTTCTCGAGCATCATCCTGGAACAGATCATCGGCCCGGTGTTCGGCATGATCGCCAACAGCATGGTCGATTCCTTCTGCAAGCGCGCGGAGGCGATCTATGAGTGAGGCGGTCCAGGTCACTGTCTGCTACGCCCATGCGCAGCAGGAATGGATCCGTCCCATGCAGGTGGCGCCCGGCACTACCATCGGCGAGGCGATCGAGCAGAGCGGGGTGCTGCAGGATTTTCCTGAAATTAACCTGACCACCCAGCCGGTCGGCATCTACGCCAAGAAAAAGATGCTCGACACCGTGCTGCGCGAGCGCGACCGGATCGAGATCTACCGCCCGCTGGTGGCGGACCCGAAGGATTCGCGCCGCAAGCGCGCCGCCAAGAAAGAGCAGAACGCGGCGCCTTCAGCCTAAGGGCAGTCCTTCAGCACCTGGTTCACCTGGGCCGTACGCGCGGCCTTTTCCTCCTCCGTCATATAGCCCTGGTCGCCGTTCGCATCGAAGCGGCGGATCCGGATGCCGGACGCCAGCTGGGCGCGCGCATCGCGCGCCGCCTCGCAACGCGCGGCCAGGTCGCGCTTGCGCACCGACTCGTCGGCCTCCTTGCGCTCCTGTTCTTCGCGCTGCTTGATTCTCTCTTTGTAGGCTGTCTCGCGCTCGGCCAGGGTCGGCGCACGCTTCGGTGCGTCCGCCGGCTTCGCGGCCTCGGCCGTGGCTTGCGGCGTGGGCGCCGTGGCCAGGCGGCCGGGCGCCTTCAGGATCTTGTGCGGCGGCGTGTTTGGGGGCGGCGGGCGGTCCGAATACTGCCGTGTGCCGTTCGCATCGATCCACACGTATTGCGCATGGGCCAAGCCGGCGGCGAGGAAGAGCAGGGCGGCGCCAACGCGGCGCAGAGAAGTGCTGATAGGCATGATGTGTTTCCTTGATGAGCAAGCTGATTTCGCCATGCCGCGCGCAGGAAGTCAATTCCAAAACTCACCGTCGAGAGAAATTTTTGGCCTCCCCTGCGACGGGAATTGCGACTTTCTGTATAATTCACTTTTGCGCCTATAGGAAAATACTATGCGTCTCCTCCAAAAAGCACTCACCTTCGATGACGTGCTGCTCGTCCCGGCCTACTCCAACGTTCTTCCGGCCCAAACCTCCCTGCGTACCAAGCTGACCCGGAACATCACGCTGAACATTCCGCTGCTGTCCGCGGCGATGGACACCGTCACCGAGTCGCGCCTCGCGATCGCGATGGCCCAGGAAGGCGGCATCGGCATCATCCACAAGAACCTGCGCCCGGCCGACCAGGCCCGCGAAGTAGCCCGAGTCAAGCGTTTCGAGGCAGGCGTGCTGCGCGATCCGATCACGATCCCGCCGACCATGAAGATCCGCGAAGTGATGGCGCTGTCGCAACAGCACGGCATCAGCGGCTTCCCGGTGGTCGAAGGCAACCAGGTGGTGGGCATCATCACCAACCGCGACCTGCGTTTCGAAGAGGACCTGGACGCGGAGGCGCGCGCCAAGATGACCCCGCGCGAGAAGCTGGTGACCGTCAAGGAGGACGCGGACACCGCCGAGGCCAAGCGCCTGATGAACAAGCACCGCCTGGAGCGCGTGCTGGTCGTCAACGACAACTTCGAACTGCGCGGCCTGATCACCGTGAAGGACATCCAGAAGTCGCACGAGCACCCGCTGGCATCGAAGGATTCGCAGGGCAAGCTGCTGGTCGGCGCGGCCGTGGGCGTGGGCCAGCGCGACGAGGAGCGCATCGAACTGCTGGTCGCGGCCGGCGTGGACGTGCTGGTGGTCGACACCGCCCACGGCCATTCGCAGGGCATCCTGGACCGCGTGAAATGGATCAAGGAACGCTACCCGCATGTTGACGTCATCGGCGGCAACATCGCCACCGCAGCCGCCGCCAAGGCGCTGGTCGAGCACGGCGCGGACGCGGTCAAGGTCGGCATCGGCCCCGGCTCGATCTGCACCACCCGTATCGTGGCCGGCGTGGGCGTGCCCCAGATCACCGCGATCTCGAACGTGGCCGAAGCCCTGGCCGGCACCGGCGTGCCCTGCATCGCCGACGGCGGCATCCGCTACTCGGGCGACATCTCGAAGGCGCTGGCCGCCGGCGCGAACACCGTCATGATGGGCAGCATGTTCGCCGGCACCGAGGAAGCGCCGGGCGAAGTCATCCTGTACCAGGGCCGCAGCTACAAGTCCTACCGCGGCATGGGCAGCCTGGGCGCGATGGCCGAAGGCTCGGCCGACCGCTACTTCCAGGAAGCATCAAGCAAGGCCGACAAGTTCGTGCCGGAAGGCATCGAAGGCCGCGTCGCCTACAAGGGCAGCGTGCTGGCGATCATCTTCCAGCTGATCGGCGGCGTGCGCCAGTCGATGGGCTACTGCGGCTGCGCCACCATCGACGAACTGCGCGAACGCGCCGAATTCGTTGAGATCACCTCGGCGGGCATGCGCGAATCGCACGTGCACGACGTGCAGATCACCAAGGAAGCTCCGAACTACCGTTCCGAGTAAAGAATATGAAACGCGGCCTTGAAACGGCCGCGTTTTCGTAGGGTGGACGGCTCTGCCGTTCACGCGGTGATAGTTATACCCTCCGGCATCGTGCCGGATGATTTTTCCGCTAACTTTCACCGCGTGGACGGGAAACCCGTCCGCCCTACGTCCCGATCACCGACTATAGCGACGCCCCATGCATTCCAAAATCCTCATTCTCGACTTCGGTTCCCAGGTTACCCAGCTGATCGCCCGCCGCGTGCGCGACGCCGGCGTGTTCTCCGAAGTCTTCCCCTACGACGTCAGCGACGAGTTCGTGCGCAACTACGGCGCCTCGGGCATCATCCTGTCGGGCAGCCACAACTCGACCCTCGAAGGCGACTCGCCGCGCGCCCCGCAAGCCGCGTTCGAAGCCGGCGTGCCGGTGCTCGGCATCTGCTACGGCATGCAGACCATGGCGGCCCAGCTGGGCGGCAAGGTCGAGAACGGCAAGGTGCGCGAATTCGGCTACGCCGAAGTACGCGCCCGCGGCCACACGGCCCTGCTGAACGGCATCAACGACTTCGTGACAAGCGAAGGCCACGGCATGCTGAAGGTCTGGATGAGCCACGGCGACAAGGTGCTGGACATGCCGCCGGGCTTCAAGCTGATGGGTTCCACCGACAGCTGCCCGATCGCGGCCATGGCCGACGAAGAGCGCCGCTTCTACGCGCTGCAGTTCCACCCGGAAGTCACCCACACTTCGCAAGGCGAAGCCATCATCGGCCGCTTCGTGCACGAGATCTGCGGCTGCAAGTCGGACTGGAACATGCCCGACTACATCGGCGAAGCGGTGCAGAAGATCCGCGAGCAGGTCGGCACGGACGAGGTGATCCTGGGCCTGTCCGGCGGTGTCGACTCGAGCGTGGCCGCGGCCCTGATCCACCGCGCCATCGGCGACCAGCTGACCTGCGTCTTCGTCGACCACGGCCTGCTGCGCAAGGACGAAGGCAAGATGGTCATGGACATGTTCGCCAAGAACCTGGGCGTCAAGGTCCTGCGCATCGATGCCGAAGACCAGTTCATGGGCCACCTGGCCGGCGTCAACGATCCTGAACAGAAGCGCAAGATCATCGGCCGCGAGTTCGTGGAAGTGTTCCAGGAACAGGCCAAGCAGCTGACCAGCGCCCGCTGGCTGGCCCAGGGCACGATCTATCCGGACGTGATCGAATCGGCCGGCAAGGGCAAGAAGGGCCAGACCATCAAGAGCCACCACAACGTGGGCGGCCTGCCGGAGACCTTGAACCTGAAGCTGCTGGAACCGCTGCGCGAGCTGTTCAAGGACGAAGTGCGCAAGCTGGGCATCGCCCTCGGCCTGCCGCACGACATGGTCTACCGCCACCCCTTCCCGGGCCCGGGCCTGGGCGTGCGTATCCTCGGCGAGGTGAAGAAGGAATTCGCCGACCTGCTGCGCGAAGCGGATGCCATCTTCATCGAGGAACTGCGCAAGACCCCGTTCGAAGTGCCGCACGTGCCGGGTATCGACGCGGGCAAGGCGCCGGTCAACTGGTACGAAGCCACCAGCCAGGCCTTCGCCGTGTTCCTGCCGGTGAAATCGGTGGGCGTGATGGGCGACGGCCGCACCTACGAATACGTGGTGGCGCTGCGCGCGGTGCAGACCCTGGACTTCATGACCGCGCAGTGGGCGCACCTGCCGCATTCGCTGCTGGGCAAGGTGTCGAACCGGATCATCAACGAGGTGCGTGGCATCAATCGGGTGGTGTACGACATTTCGGGGAAGCCGCCGGCGACGATCGAATGGGAATGATTTCCAGCTCGGCAGGAGCTGGCAAGCGCTGGCATTATGAGTAAAGCAAGCCCCTGATTTCAGGGGCTTTTTTGATTTTAATGAGGCAAAGACTGGAAAATGCACGCATGTGGAAGCAACAGGTTTTGATGGTATCTGCAGTGGCACTGCAGGAAACCACGTACCATTCGAGGCACAGGTACCATGTTGATTTGGCTCACTCAAACATGGTACTTGGCACGGCTAACCAATTGAATTTTCGAAGAAATTTGCCGTCAAACGTGTCTCGTTCAACCATGGTATTTGAGGTGGCTGATGCTAACCGACACAGCTCTGCGCAAGCTGAAACCGAAGGAGAAAGGGTATAAGGTCTCCGACCGAGATGGACTGTATGTCTACGTGCTCACGTCTGGCACGGTCTCGTTCAGGTATAACTACTCGATTAACGGGAGGCAGGAGACGTTAGTGCTGGGACGTTATGGTCCAGGTGGGCTGAAGCTATCTGAAGCCCGTGAGCTACTCGTGCAGGCAAAGAAGACAATTGCGGCAGGACGGTCGCCGGCGCGACAGAAGGCAGCCGTCCGAGACAAAAAGCGTGATGAGAACTCATTTGCTGAATGGGCCGATGAATGGCTTGACCGTTACATGATGGCAGAGTCCACTAGGGACATGCGCCGCTCTGTCTACGAGCGTGATCTTCGGGGACCATTTGGCAAGCTCAAGCTCGACGAAATTACATCAGATGAACTTCGCAGGTTGTGTGATCGTATAGTCGAGCGTGGTGCGCCGGCAACGGCAGTTCACGCGCGCGAGATCGTGATGCTGGTCTACCGCTATGCGCGAGACCGGGGCGAGAAAGTGGACAATCCTGCCGATGAAGTGCGGCCAAGTTCAATCGCGCGTTTTCAGCCGCGAGATCGCGCGCTTAGCGGAGAGGAAGTAAGGCTCCTATTTAGGTACTTAGAGCGTACTGCCACCAGTCCAACGATTCGCCTTGGTGTGAGATTGCTATTGCTAACCATGCTTAGAAAGTCCGAAATGAGCGAGGGGCTTTGGACGGAAGTGAATTTCACTGATCGAATATGGACAATTCCCGCTTCCCGTATGAAGCGCCGCAATCCACATAATGTCTATCTCTCAGAGCAGGCTCTTGATATTCTTATAGCGCTTAGAACCTGCGCAGGAGGCTCTCAGTTCGTTTTTCCATCAAGGTACGACGGAGATCAAACGATGAGCAAAGCGACTCTTAATCGTGTTTTAACTGCTGTGATTGAAGAGGCACATAAAGATGGAGTGCCTCTTGCTCCTTTTACTCCGCATGATTTCCGCCGTACAGCTTCGACCGCACTGCACGAGGCTGGCTTTCAGTCAGATTGGATTGAAAAATGCTTGGCACACGAACAACGCGGTGTTCGCGCTGTCTATAACAAGGCAGAGTACGCTGAACAGCGCCGACATATGATGCAAGCGTGGGCTAATATGGTCGACAACTGGACAGCTACCGGCCCTTAGAGCCTGGTGCCGGTTGCTGGACGGCAGCCTGGTACTGGCGGGCAATCCAAGCATCAATTTCGGCGAGGTCCCAAACGACTAGCCGAGGCGTGACGGAGAATCTTCTTGGAAAATCGCCTCGCTTCTCCATTTCAAGAATAGTTCGCTCGCACATGGGCACTTTTTGTTTAAGCTGTTTGCGATTTATAACAACGCGTCCTAGTGGTCGAACTGGCTCGTCAATCATGAGATTTTCCATATGGGCTCCGTGCTGTTCACTCGGTTGGATGTTGAAAATCAACTTACATGCGCTCTGCGTCTACGCTTCGCTATGTATAAGTTAGATTATTGATCACATTCCCTAGTGTGTTGTCTCAACACTGAAGTTGTTTACGCTCAGAGAGCATGCCCTTTCGATTGGCGCGTGGTTGTTGGGAATGAGGAGCAAGGCTAGTTGGTAACAGGCAACATGTTTGACCTAGCAAGCTGTCAGAGTAAACAGTGTCTGCTTTAGCCCTAATGTTATTTTATGAGAATTCTGCAGACTCATCTTAACTATCGAGTCGACCTCAGGAGACAAGCCGGTGCCGCTGTTCACAATTGCATTAGCAAGGGCGAGTACTTGCGCGACGTCGAATAGCTAGAACAGCGTTTACGATCACTTCCTGAACGCGCCGAGCTACCTCCAAGAGGAGCCCACACGTGCCAAGGCATATCCTGAGATGCGGCGACGTCAACCCTTGTACCATATGTACTTCATCGACCATCCCTTTGGAAAACCCATGTGGCAAGTTCCTTGATAGGTTGAAGAAATTGTGGTTATCAGGTATCAGTCCTAGTGCGTTTACTTGCGCGCATCAGAAGCCCCTGGCTTACAGTCGTCAAGAGAAATGCGGAATTCATTTCTCTAAGGTAATACACTCGCTCTGTATAAACCTAAGCAGTAGAGGACCATGAGTTTCGTGCTTTCGCTGAGCTGATCGAGATCAATCGAGAGAGAATGCTCGTAAATCATCGTACCGTATATCTCTGCCAAGACCCGAAGCTCTGGCGAAAGAACGCCGTCGATTGGAGGTGCGGTATTTCTGATTCTATTTATCGTCGCTTCAAGCTCTTGTATCGAAATGAGAAACACCATAATGCCCTCGCGTAGTTGATATGCGCAACATCAGTTTTGATACCGACGCGTGTCACAAATTGCCGGCTTCGCTGATGGTAGGTCTATCAGACCTAGATAACCCGCCAGCAATGCTGGAATCATGAGCATCATAAGTCTAATTAACTTATCGATTTTTGAGGTTTCTTAGGTCGTAGCGACCTAATTTTCTGCAAGCAGTCGTAGGCAGTCAGACCTCTGGTTCGATATCATTCTGCTTGTCCTGGCCGCGTTCGTGCTGGCGTTTCCGGACTTGCTCAACCAGGGCTCGCTGAATCTGGCGCCGTTCCGTGTCCAAGGGTGGCAAGTTCTGCATGAACCGATCAACTTGGTCGGCCAACTCGTCGTCCCCTTCCTGACGCAATAGGGCGGCATTCTTAGCCAAGTCGCGTGCAACATCACGTCGACGCGCCGCCATGGCGACTTCCCACGGCTTCGGTTTATTGTCACCGTCTTGGAGCTCTTTGGCAGCTTCCACGAAGCGAAGCGATTTCGCTCGCGGCGATTCGGAGGCCCTTCCAGTGCGTAAGCCTTCTTTGTACCGCCGCTGGATATGCCATTCAGCGCTGCTCATGGATTTGAAGGACTGGCCGCGCTCTGCGCGCGACGTTGCATTGGCGTTGATACCGCGCGCGCGCAGCTGTTCGGCGAAGCCTTCTCGCCAAGATCGCAGATCGCTTTTCCGGATATGAATACGACGTCCATCTTCGTCTTCTGCCCGCAGGATCAGATGCACGTGGGGATGTTCAGGAGCATTGTCTGCCGGATCGGTTTCCTTCGTATGTATTGCCAACACATACTGGTGTCTATGGAATCGATCGCGTGCGAATGCCTGAACTGCAGCCAGCATCTTGTCCGGGTCGGTTTTTGCCGGCATTGAGAAGATGATGTTGAACGACGGATGAAGCGGCTCGTTCTTACTGCCGCGCGTCCGCTGCATGTCCAGATCCCAAGACGCGTGTGCTTCCCTGATCGCCGCGCGACTACTCAGCTGGTCGCCGCGTTCATTAACGATCAACAGGCGCCCATTGCGCGAGATGTACATCATATAGCGCATGACGCCTTCGCTTGCGGCTTGGGCTCCTTCGGGCCCACGACGGCTACCCTTGACGTTGATGACGACTTCGGGTGCTCGCCTGACTGTTCGGCGTAGCTGGGCCTTGATTGTCGACCAATCTCGATTGTCGCGCTGCCCAGATTTAGATGAGGTCCTCCCTCCCGAACCACCATGCGTCTGTGGCAGGTACACCAGCCGCTGGATGCCGGACCGGCGCCCAGGGCGGTCTGGACATAAAATCTCATGTTTCGGCATTACCGATCCCCCATCCGCGAACGTTTGCCTTCAACAAGTTCTTCACCGTACTGGTTTCGAGCTCGATCAGCATCTTGATCAACTCGAAATCGATCGACATCGCAAGATACGAATGCTCGGTCGATGTGTTCAGCTTGCTGGCGATCTGATTCATATTCCGACCCATGTGCGCCAGCTGGCGGGCAACCTGACGCACGGCGTTGATCTCGAGGTCACACAACACCGGGCGCTGATCGAGATGAGCACGAAATAGGTTGCCGAGGTAGGTCCCCCGTGGCCAGAGCCGCTGTGCCGCCAAGCGGCCGAGTTCGGAGAAATATTGGGGCTCCATGCGAACGAATACCTGCTCGGTCTTCGTTCCCTGGCCGGTTCCGTACGATGGCACCGCTGATGGGCGGGGCTTTAGGTCGACGCACCCTGGTTGCCTTAATTCCCGATTGATAAACTCCTTGATCAGCAGCGCTGCGAGGCTCGACGAAGTCGTATCCCGGGACACCGCTATCGAGTCGAAACTGACCTTTAACTCCGCACTGACCTTTGCTCCAATGACTGGCATGACAAGTCTCCTAAGCAAAACTGCATTCGCGAATTGGGTACGGTCCAGTACTTCCCACCTAGGCGCCAACGAGCCCGTCTTGCTTGTGGTTTTGAATCTTGGGGGGGGGAATCTTGGGGGGCAGGATAGACTGCCGTCTTAAATTGTTAACCTCTTCGAGCTTAACAATCTGGTCCTCGCCCCTTTGAGGCTGCGGGCAAACACCTTAAACATCGCTGACAATCACGACGTCAGTAGGAGCCACAGCACGCAACGCAGCTTCGTAGAACGCTGAAGTGGCGCCGGCGCCGACGGCAAGTCCCCCGCCAGCCCACATGGCGATAGGAAGGTCTGGCCGAAACATCAGGCAGAACAGGAAGACGACGATCCCAACCGTGGTCGCCAAGCTGGCGATCGGAAGCACTACTCGACCGAGCAAAAGCAGCAGCACGTAGAGCACGAGCCGCACGAGGCTCCACGCGGCTCGTCCTATGCCTCCGGCGATCTTCCTACCTGCGTTGTACATGTTAAGCCTCACTAATCATTTGGACTGGCAAACGGCCGCTGTTGATTCGCCCACTCGAAAACGAGTTCAGTCAGCGGTACCTCTAAGGGATTAATGTCCCCCTCAACGATGATCTTGACTGTGGCGCTGCATACAAGTCTCGCTTTTCTACCTCGATAGAAAACGAGCATGTCAGTGCAATTGTTGGGGGAAAGGAGCATCCTTGTATCAGCTAGCGATGGGGCTACGATGGAGGAAGCTTCTACGCCATCAGGTACCCCAGACGAGCGAGGTCGATCGTCGATTTCAGGTGCCGGCGTTACGTGATGACATAGCAGCGGCTTGCCAGGTCCTGCCTTTGCTTGCCGACTGCTTTGACCGCTGTCTCTCGCTGCGCTAGCGTCTTGGGGCGGAGCGCCGAACTCTTGCAGAGAGGAACCCACATCGCTCGCCGCTGACGCTCCTGCTACGTCATGACGTAGTTTTCCTAACTCCTCCCTGATGGTATCCCTCGTGACCTGCCCCCCGCCGTTGCACCATTCCTCCACATGCTCGGGAAACTCGTCGTACGCGCGGCGCAGGTCGTAAAGGGTCCGCGGAGACCTGACTCCGCTGGCGTATGCCTGATGAACGCAGTTCGGTGCGTCTATGAGGGCCAGGTGTTCCGTGACGTAGTTCTGGCCCTCTTTTCCCAGCCTTTCTGCAATATGCGACTTCGAGTGCCCTTCGTCTAACTTCCGCTTGATGAACGCTGCAATTGCCCAAATCGACAGGTCAGAGCGATGCAGGTTCTCAGCTACTTGATCGTAGCTGTCGAAGTTCGGGTCGATGAAGTAGGGGATCGTCGCGAAACCAGCTGCTTCAGCAGCATCGTAACGGCAGTGTCCATAATTGATTACCCACATGTCAGCTAAGGTCGGGTGTGGGCGCAGTGATATAGGAGACTTTACCCCACGTTGCTGAACATTTGCATTTAGCTCGGCTTGCCGCTTCTGCTCATCTAGCGTGCGCAAGTTCAGCGGGGGTCGCGGATTTTCGGGGTCGCGAACGATCTTCGCCAACGGCATCTCGGGAAGCGTGCCTTCGGCTCTTCCGCCGACACTGCCGCCCTGATTTAGCTTAGTCAATGCCCTCATCGCGTCACCGTAGGTGAGTCGATTATTCTTTTGAAATATGTAAAGACCGCATGGATTTCCTTGCCGGCCTCTCTGGCGGTAGTCTTGATACAGCGACCTTCTTCACTCTTCAATCGCCAGACCGGCACCCTGGAGCTGATTGCTTCCCGATATGCTTGGCGGTCCGTTATCGCGAACGGCACCATCAAGTCGGCATGCGTATTCAACAGAGAAGAAAACTGTTTTACTTGGTAAGGCTGTCGAGGGTCGTACTCATTAACGAGAATTCCCAAGAATACAAGGTTCTCGTTTCGCACCCGTGGATCTGGATGAGACTTTATTCCGCCAATTCTTCCGATGGTTTCTACCGTTTCTCTAATGCTGTGTTCGTCAATTTTGGTGGGCACAGTTGCGAAATCGCTGGCGATCAGAAAAGCGTTTGCAATTCGGCTGTTAGCGCCTGCGGTGTCAAAGATCGCATAATCAAAATAGGGAGCTAGTTCGCCCAAACGGCAAATTAGATTAGTCACCAACTCCATGTCATCAACGGCAGACTCTTCAATTTCGCGCAACGATTCCCGATGAGATGGTATCAGTGTTAGTTTATTTGAAAAAGCGGGCACTTCGAGCAGCTTTTGCTCAAACAGTTGATGGGTAAACAATCCCGGAAGAAGAAAATCTGCCATTGTGTCGTTAGCATCTTCCTGCTCATCACCGTTGATGATTAACGTACGGTGTCCGCACTCGGCAAGGTAGAACGCGAAATTACAGTTCGTGTTGGTTTTGCCAACCCCACCTTTTTGGTTCACAGCCGTAAATTTCTTCATCGGTGCTTCCTCGCATTAAGAATATTTGCAAGTTCTTCAATAACGTCGGCGTATTCCAAGGGAAGCGTGACCTCTACGGTCCTCCACCCTTCGGGCCTCTGACCGTGCTGTAAATAGATTCTCCACGCTCTGCCTACCATTGCGCTGACCGCTTCCTTACTCATTCCAAGCTCGAGCGCAAGTTCTTTCTGCATTATTCCGTCAACTAAGATGCGACGAAGTGCATGAACATTCTTTTTTTCAAAATTCCTGAGATGAGCGCGAAGCAATTCGAAATCCGTTGCCGTTAATCTTTTTTTAATTCTCATGATTCGGCTCCATCGGCGCACCGTGTTGCGCGGCTCGGCGCTAAGTAACTTTAGTGTTAAGTCAACGGTCGAAATATGCGTTTACTCAAAGCCGGGCCGAGGCGCAGATGGTTAACTTTCAGACGTTATTCAAAAGTCAATTCTAGGCGATTTGCTTAAAAATTTAATTATTACTTTAAAGAATTCGACCTCATTCAATTTCCTGGATTCAAGGGATTTTATGCACAGGCTCTTTTGTGTTATTTTTTTACTAATTCCTTATGCCACATGTGCGTTAGCTCAGGCTTCTGAGAAAACGGTTGGTATGGAGGAACAGCAAGCACGCGACGATGATCGGCGCGTGATTCTTCGCATGGAATTGATCGCGGAATATCAAAAGCTTGCAAACGCGCAGGCAGCTTTCAGTGCTGCAGCGAATACCGAGCGAGCGGAGGAAGTACACCGCCGTTCAGAAAACATCAAAGCGCTACATCGAGAAATCGCCGCGGTACACGGTCGGCAGGGGCCGCTTGATCCCGTCAGGCCTGTTGTCAAGCTCAAGCGCCAGTCCAGCTATGTGCCTGCTCAGCGCGCAAGCGGAGCAGCCACTTTCTGGAACCCGTACAACCGTGCTCCAGATCCCGAGATATCCGATTTTCCAACCACCCCTTAGGAGGGCTTCACCATGCGTATCAACGTCAACCGCGCTGTCAGCTTGATGCTGATGGCAACTCTATGTGCCTTGCAGACATCACCGGTATTCGCTCAGTTCACCGGCGCCGGCACACAGGCCACGAACTGGTTCGTGCAACTTCTAACCCCAATCATTCCGCTCGCTGTCGCCGTGGTGGGCACGCTGGCGTGGACAGGACGCGTCAATTGGGGATGGTTTGTTGGGGCGATCGTTGGCACCGCGTTGTTCTTCGGCCGCGACCAGGTTGTGACGATGCTCCGTGCCTGGACGGGGACCTGATATGGACAACGAGGACGGCGTCAACATCGATACGCTTGCGGTCGGACTCACCCGGCCCTCGACTGTCTTGGGCGTGCCCTACGGGGCCGTGATGTTAAACATGCTGGTTTCGGTCGAAGCGCTCGCTTTGACCGAAAACCTTCTATGGATCCTGATGTGCATTCCGGTCCACGGAATTTTCTATCTCATCACGTTAAAAGATCCACGCACCTTCGAGCTGCTGGCGTTGTGGGCGCGTACAACATTAGGCACGCTCATTGCGTCGCGCTGGTACTGGTCCGCGGCCTCGTACAGCCCGTTGACGTTCAGGGAACGATTCGGCTTCTTCAATCGGTGGCGCATCAAGCGCCGCCTGAAAAAGGAGAAACAAGCATGACTACTTCCGAAAAGCGACAAAGCGCTGCACGGCGGGAAACGCCTGCAGCCAAGCACATACCTTACGTAGGCCATCTGACGCGCAGCATCGTCGATACCATTGCCGGTGAATGCCTATGCGTTCTGCGGCTGGCTGGCGCAGCATTCGAGTGCGCCGACGATGATGCCATCAACAATCGGCACGACCGCTTGAACAGGATCGTAATGAGCTTGGCAGACCCGCGGGTCACGATGTGGCAGCACATCGTGCGACGCGAAGAGAACCGGTACCCAGGAGGAGACTTTTCTCCAGGATACGCGAGTGAGCTTAACGAACGTTACAAGACCAAAGTCGGCGCTGAACGGCTGATGGCGAACGAACTGTATATCACTGTCGTGCTGCGTCCATACGGGAGTCGAACGGAAGGCCTACTCGCCGCTTTGTTCGCGGCTCGCAGCCCGGAAGAGATCAGGAAAGCACGTATAAAGCAAGTTGCAGAACTGGAGCGGATGGTGGCCGACGTAGTCGCCGCTCTGGGTTACTACGAGGCCGAATGTCTGGGGCTTTATGAACACGACGGCGTACTTTTCTCTGCACCAGCCGAATTCTTCAACTATCTCTTGAGCGGCACGTGGGAGCGTGTCCCTTACGCTCCAGTCCCTCTCAGGCATCTGGTCGGCGGGATGCGCCCAGTTTTCGGCGACGAATCGGTAAAGATACTCAATCCTGCGGGCACTCGCTTTGCTGCAATGCTGGGGATTGAAGCGTATCCATCCGAAACCAATCCTTTGTTCCTGGATGACCTGCTGACGCTTCCCTTCGAACTGGTCGTTACCCAGTCGTTTGAGTTCCATGCCAAGGATGCAGCATTGCTCAAAATGCAGCTCAAGGGCCGCCGCATGGAAAACGTTGGCGACGCTGCGCAGTCTCAGATAGATGAAATTCCTGCCCTGGCCGACGACCTGATCGCGCGCCGGACTGTCATGGGCGGCCAGCACTACAGTGTGATGGTAAAAGCCGACAACCTGGATGACCTGCAGGAGAACGTGGCCGACGCTCGGGGTGTGCTGATCGATGCCGGCATCAAGCCGGCGCGCGAAGACCTGGTTGTGGAGGCAGCCTATTGGGCACAGCTACCTGCGAATTTCGCGATGCGGCCGCGCCTATCCCCGATCAACAGCCGCAATCTCTGTGGCTTCATCCCCCTACACAATTTTCCGACCGGCCGTCGCAGCGACAACCATTGGGGACCTGCGATCACAATGCTGATGACGGCCGCCGGCACCCCCCATTACTTCAACCTGCATGCGTCGGACCCGAAAGCAAAGAACGGCGGCAACAAGAAGGATGTCGCGAACACCCTGGTGATGGGGCCAACCGGGTCCGGTAAGACAGCGACCGTTACTTTCACGCTGACGATGATGCAGAAGTTCGGAATGACCTCGGTATTGTTCTCTACCGATCGGGATACTGAAATAGCCGTGCGGCGTTTGCGTGGCAAGGTCTATCCGCTGCGTCTCAACGAACCAACAGGGCTCGCGCCGTTCGCGCTCGATCCAGAAGAGCCGGAAACCCGGCGGCACCTGCAAGTTCTGGTCCGCAAGCTGATGAGCAGAACAGTCGTCACTGAAAACGGAATCGAGATCGATACCAAGCCTCTGACTGTGCAGGAATGTAAGGACGTCGACAGGGCAATCGACGCAGTGCTGCATATCCAGCCGCGTGAATTGAGGCGTCTCGGCCGCGTGCTGGACTTTCTGCCGAAGGGAGACATCTACGATCGGTTGGCGCGCTGGTGTCATTCACGCGAAATGGGACGGGAAGACGGCCCGCTGGCTTGGGTATTCGACAATCCAGTACCCACCATCGCCGGCGAGCTTGGGGACGCACCGGTTACGGCCTTCGACACTACGGCTTATCTGGACGACCCGGAGCTGCGTACGCCGATCAATATGCACCTGCTGCACCTCGCTTCGCGCCTGGTCGACGGACGTCGCTTCGGGTTGTTCGTTGCCGAGTTCTGGAAGCCACTTGGCGACTCCCACTACGCAGCCTATTTCAAGAAGGCGCTGAAGACTGTGCGGAAGCTGAACGGCTTTGTCGTCCTCGACACGCAGTCGCCCAGTGATGCACTCAGGCTGGAGATCGCCCGCACGCTCATCGAGCAATGTCCTACATTGATCCTGTTCCCGAACCCGCAGGCTGATCGAAAGGAGTACCGGGAATATCTCGGTCTGTCCGAGCGCGAATTCAAGTTAATCAAGACCGACCTGCCCGAGGGCTGCGGCATGTTCCTGCTTAAACAGGGCCGGCATTCGACAGTAGTCAGGCTTCCCTTGGACGGGATGGACGACGACATGGCCGTGCTTTCGGCCCGGACCACCAATCTAGCTTTGATGGACCGGATGATCGCGCAGTACGGCGAAGATCCGGATGCCTGGGTTCCCCACTTCAACGAGGAAAGGAAAGCGTCATGAACTTCCGAGTCATATTTCTCGCTGCCGTCTTGGCCAGCACATCGATCCAGGCCAGCGCGGCGTTAATTGTTAATGACCCCATTAACACCGCACAGGCCGCGAAGCAAGTAGCGGCTTGGGTTGAGCAGTACAAGCAGATGCGAGCCCAGATCGACAGCATGACCGCTCAATACAGGGCGCTCACCGGTACACGTGGCATGGAAAGAGTGCTGCCTCCGATGACCGCAGCATTGCCAGCTGACTGGGAGCGGTCGATGAGAAGCCTGTCATCCCTCGCGCAGGAAATCCGCCAGTCGCAAGCCGTGCTAAACCATCAGCAGGCGGCGCATATGACCCTACAACTTCAGCAGTTCCTGGCCCAGGCACAAAATCTATCGGCCGCGAACCAAGCGATGACTCAAACCGCTTTCAACGATGCGGCCGCCCGGCAATCACGCCTGCAAGCCTTAATCAGCACCTTAGCCACGACTGAGGACCCTAAAGCGGCCTACGACCTGGCAAATCGCATCGCCATCGAGCACGCCGCGCTGCTCAAGGATCAGAACCAGCTTGAGGCCGCCGCTGGCGCCGCCGCGGCACAGGAGCGCGCGCAACGTCTGATGATCAGCCAGATGCGGGCTGCATCAGCTGGTACCGAGATCCCGAAATTCGATATGCCAGAACTCTAACGGACCCGCATCCATCCACAGAGGAGAACTCGATGAAACGTTTAGTTCCGATTTTGCTGATGCACCTTGCGGTGACCGGCTGCAAGAGGGAAGTACCGCTGGTACCAGCAGACCGCATTTACACCGTCGAAGAATATCTGGCGCACCCGGACCTTCGGCTGCGCGTCAGCGCCGCGTGCAGTAATGATCCTGGACGCATCGGGCGGGACCCGAACTGCGTCAATGTGCATCGTGCTGACCGAGTGGCTTCTGCAGGAAATGCTTCCGGCATGCCGCGAGCCGTTCCATAAGGAGCGACATCATGGCCGCGCCGCTAACCCTCTACACAGATAGCCTTAACTACATCAATGCAGTTTGCGAAAGTTATGTCGGCGAAAGCGTCGTCGCTGTCACGCGCGCCATCGGACCGTTCGCATTCACCATGTTGACGCTGTACGTGGCCATGTGGGGCTTCGCTCACTACCGCGGACTGATTAAGGAGCCGGCTAACGAATTCATCAACCGGATCATTATGGTGTGCGTCGTGTTCGGGATCGGGTTCAATCTCGCAAACTACAACATCCTCATCACCAATACTCTTCTGCGCGGTCCAGACGAGTTTGTGGCTGGCTTGGCTAGGTCGGGCGGACCAAACGGTGTAGTGAACGGTCTCGATGCGATGCTCGCACAAGGCTTCGATCTCGGCGCGCGGTTCTGGGCGAAAGCTGGCGTACTCGACGGCGACATGGGCATGTACTTCGTGGCGCTGGCGGTGTGGTTTCTGACCATCGTTGTTACCGCTTATGGCTTCTTCCTGATGTCACTTTCGAAAGTTGCGCTGACCGTGCTGATCGGGCTCGGAGCTCTATTCTTCCTCGGCCTACTATTCCAGGCGACAGCCGGTTTCTTCAATTCATGGATCCGCCAGCTGGCAAACTATTTCCTGATTCCTGTGCTAGTCGTGATGGTGAACCTGCTCATTATGAAGCTGTTCGCCCGCGCCGCGAGCGGCGCCGCCGCCATGACGGCTACCACCGAGGTGGCCCAGGTATTCCCGTTCTTTGCCATGGGACTTGTTTCGCTCCTTGCCCTTGCTTCAGTCCTGACCATCGCCGCAGGCCTTGCGGGTGGAGTATCTCTGTCCTCGTTCGGTATGGGCCGGCTCACTGCAGGATTACTGAGAAGCGGCGGTCTGAAGCTCGGCAAAGGAGGGGCAAGGCTTGGGGCCTACGCAGGTAGACCGATGGAGCGTGCTAGCAAGAAGATCGCCCGCAGCGCCTGGAACTCGTATCACAACCGCAAGCGCAATACGATCCAACCGGCTAAGGCGAAGAAGCCGGATAGGTGCCTTAACTATGAGGGGTATGGCTCGGCTAAGAACCGGTCTGAGACGATGTACCTTACCTACGAACCGTGAGGAAGACCATGCGCAGAATACTGATCCTGCTGGCCATGGCCAGTACCTTTGCCGGATGTGCGAGCACCCTCGGAACCTGCGATGGCAGAGACCGTCGCCCGATCAATATCCCGGCCCATGCCGACGTGTTTCATCCAAGCTGCGGGACCGCCGTTTAAGGAGCATGTGATGAGAAAGCAACGTGATGCCGATAAATTAATCAGTCAAATGGCCGCTATACGCGAGCTGATCGAGACCCACACGGAGGTACAGCAGTTGCTGGATCTGGCAGCCGACGAAGCCGACCGGCGTGCCGTGACGGATGAGCGCTCGCGCCGCATTGCCTGGCGTGTTACCGGCGCGTTCGGCGGCCTGGCAGTCGCAGCATTCGCTATTGCCTGGGGAGCGGTCCAGACATCGATGCGGCCAGCACCGCCGCCCGAAGTACTTGTGGTGGACAAGGCCGGCGGCGTCGTGCAGCCGCTAATTTCCCTGGCTGATTTTCAGATGTCACCGGAAGAGGCCACGATTCGCCGAAACATCGACACCCTGGTGACAGCCTGCGAAGGTTACAGCTATGAGCAGGCCGACACGCACTACTACCACTGCGCGGCCTTCCTTAGTCCGCAATTGCAGGCCGAGTGGGCGCGGAAGTGGGACAAGTCCAACCCGGAGTCCCCACCGAACAAATTCAAGAAAGAACGCAAGGTGCGCACCAAGGTCGGTGCAATCACGGTTCTACGCAACGGGCTGGGCGTGGCGATCGGCGCGCGCGCCAGCTTCACGCGGACTGAAACGCTGAACGGCGTTGAGGATCCTTCGCCAAGCACCTGGGTTGCGAACCTCTCGTTCCGCTGGGTAAACCAACCTACGAACGAGCGCGATCGCCGCGTCAATGATCTGGGGATGGAAGTCACTGACTACACTTCCGATCGTGACCTCACTGCTACCAAACCTGCCCCGCCCCCTACGCCAGTGCGGCAGGCTTCCCACCAGACCCACGGGTCTCAAATGGCACTGGTTGCTCCGGGAAACGCCCAGGGAGTTACGCCATGAACAAGCGACTTCTATGTGCGCTAACAGGTCTGTCAATGGCCGCCACCGCGCACGGCGCCCAACTGCCTGAGGCCGGAAAAAAGGACGCGAGAATTCGGTTCGCCACCTACGATCCGCACGACGTAGTGACGATCTACACCCGCGTAGGCATCCTGACCCAGATTGTCTTTGACCAGGACGAGAAGATCGTTGACATGACGGGTGGCGACGTCGAGGCATGGGGTGCTGCTACCCGCAAGGCGCGTGATGGCGTGTTCCTCAAGCCTGCTGCGGCAATGGCGGATGCAAACCTGCATGTCGTGACTAACAAACGCGCCTATAGCTTCGACCTGAAGTTGGCCAACAAGGGGAAGGGCGAGATCGCTTTCATGACCGTCTACTTCCGCTACCCAGTCCCCGCGCAGATCACGGAGACGGCAGCTAAGGAGTCCGAACAGATACGTGACCTGCTCGAGGCCGCATCTCCGGTTGCCAATCGCCGCTATTCGGTTCAGGGGGCAAGCGATCTGGCTCCGATTGAGGCATGGGATGACGGCCGGACGACATTCCTGCGTTTTGGCGCCCGGTCGAGTATCCCAGGTATTTACGAGGCCGACGAAGACGGTACCGTGAAGCGAATCGAGAACATTAACGTTAGCGACGATGTTGTGCATGTTCAGGGCGTACGCCGCAAGCTTATTCTACAGACTGGGGAAGAGATCGCCTGCGTATTCAATGAAGGTTATGACCCGGGTGCCCCGCGCCCCGCCACTAGTACGGCATCGCCTCAAGTGAACCGCGTCCTGAAAGGAGCCGGAAAATGAACCTGCTTAAGTCCCTGTTCAAATCCCGGCATCAGGTTTTGGACGCCGAAGAAGAAGACGAAGGCATCGAGGGCGAACGTGAACTTGGCTCAGTCAACAAGGGCCTTACGCGGCAGAACAAGGTCATTAACTGGACTGTCGCGTGCGGGGCCTGCGCGCTGGCTGTGGTCTTTCTGTACAAGTATTACGCGAGCATGTACGACAAATATCAGGAGGAGAAGGTCCCGCCGAAGGATATCAGTCGTACCGTAGCTACCGTTGGCCTGCCGCCGCTGACGATGCCAGATCCCGGCCCCGAGCTGGTATCGGTTGCGCCTCCAGGGGACGCGCTTGGCAAACCGCCGCCCCTGCAGCAGAGCGGCGGAATGACGGGCTGCGCGGGCGTCGCCCCTGGCTCGCCACCTGCGAAAACCGTGACTGAGCTGGTGCGCGAGCGCCGTCTGAAAGGCGAAGTGCGCTTCAGCCTGGATGGCCATCTAAGCGCCGCTGGCGGCGCGGTGTCGGGCGATCATGCCGCGGCGATCGAAGCGGGCGCACCGATGGTTGAAGCAAAGGCGCACGGCATGTCACACCCGGCGGGTACCAGTAATTCCGCATTGGCCAACGTCGCTGATTCGCGCGCTTATATGTTGCCCGACCCGACTCTGATGATGACCCGTGGAAAGCTCATCCCGTGCACGGTACTGCCGGCGATCGACACTACGCTGAGCGGCATCGTCAGCTGCGTTACCGGCGAAGATGCAACCGGCGCCGACAACAAGGTATCGCTGATGGACCGCGGTACAATCTGCATCGGCAGGCAGGGCGGAGGCATCACCCAAGGCCAACGCCGGGTCGGAATCATTTGGCACCGCTGCGAAACTCCTCAACACGTGATGGTGCCTCTCACTGCGGACGCCGCAGATTTTCTTGGACGTCCAGGCATTCCCGGACAAGTTGATAACCACTTCTGGGATCGCTTCGGAGCGGCAATCGCCTTGAGCTTGATTACGGACATTGGCCCATACCTGATCGCTACCCACCAGAGCGGAAGCAACAATACGACGGTTTCGTTCCCGCCTATCACGGGCCCAAAAGATGTCTTGTCCGAGGTGCTGAAAAGTACGGTCAACATTCCGCCCACCATTACGCGGCCGCACGCCGCCCAAGTCCTGATCTATTTGGCCGGAGATGTGGACTTTCGCGACGTTTACCAGCTTGAGAGAGTGAGGTAAGCATGAAAGCCGAGAATCTGCCTCTGGACGCGAACGCGTCGACACTGGACTTGCACTTGCAGCCCATTGCTGAGCACTTGGCCGACGAGACCGTCACCGAGCTCGTGATCAATCGGCCAGGTGAAGTACTGCTGGAACGACGCGACGGCTGGGAGACCGTACTCAACGACGCACTCTCTTATAAGTGGTGCGAAGGACTGGCCATGCTCCTGCGGAATCAGGCCAATCAGGACCTGACCGAGGGTTGGCCTTTGCTTGGCGCGCAAATCCCAGGAGGCCTGCGCGTCCAGGTTGTGATTCCGCCAGCGATCGAGGCGGGAAAGATCTCGTTCACGACCCGGCGCCCGATTGGGAAGATACTCACAGTGGATGAGATCATTGACGGCGGCACTTTCGAAAGCACTCGCTGTGAACAATCGCTGCTGCTGGCTGCGGAGGACCGAACCAGACTCGAAGACAGCTTGCCAGACGGCGAGCGTGCGATGCTTGACCTGTTCCGCAATTGTGCTTGGGCGGATTTCTTCAGAGCCGCCGTTAGAGGGCGCAAGAACATCGTGTCGTCTGGAGCAACCGGATCTGGGAAGACCACACTCAGCAATGCCCTGGCTGCCATGATTCCACCACATGAGCGGATCATTACTGTCGAGGACACCCGGGAAATGCGCTTGTCGCATCCAAACCAGGTCAACCTCGAATACAAAAAGGGCGAGAACGGCCTGTCGAAACTGAAAGCGCGGGATCTGCTCGAAGCGACGCTACGGATGCGTCCCGATCGCGTGCTGTTGGCCGAGCTCCGCGGGGACGAAACGTTCTTCTTCATCCAAAACGTTCTCAATTCAGGCCACCCGGGGACGATTACCACTGTACACGCCACCCGCGCCAAGCTCGCGTTTCGCCGCCTGGCCTTACTAATCAAAGGTAGCGTGGAGGGCGCGGGCTTGGAGCTGGCAGACATTACCGACAATTTGTACACACTGGTCGACATCGTGGTGCAGATGGAGCGCCTGCCCGGCGGTCGCCGGGTCGCAACCGAGGTGTACTACGACCCGGCTTTCGCGGCGCGTCAACTTGGATAGGAGACCCAATGCTTATCACGCCGATCGACAGCCTGCGTTACAAAGCGCTGGCTTTTAGCGGACTGCTGCTTGGAAGCGTGCTCATCGCCCTCTACCTGGCGAGCTACCTATTCCTGATCAGGCTTTCCAGTCCCGTGCTTCCACCTACGGCCGCCACGCCAATGACGGTGGTACGGTACTGGCAGCACTACGGCTCCGACCCGTACACCCGACAGTGGCTGATCGGATGCCTGACCGCGGGCGCTTTGCCAGCAGTTGCAGGCGTATCCTATCTGTTTAGGCCGATCAGTCGATCGCTGCACGGCGATGCGCGCTTCGCTACGCTGCGCGAGGTAACCAAGGCCGGCCTGTTTGGCGAACTCGGGATCGTGCTCGGACGATGGGGGAGGCGGTATCTGGTCCTTGGCCGGCAGCTCGCGGCCATCGTCGTAGCCCCACCACGTTCTGGGAAGGGGGCCGGTCTCGTCCAGCCCAACGCTTTGTCCTGGAAAGGGAGCTTGATTGTCAATGACGTTCGCCGGGAGTGTTACCGGATCACGGCGGGCTACCGCCGTCTGTTCTCCCAAGTGTACTTGTTCGATCCTCTGTCGACCGAAGGCCTTACCGCCCAATGGAATCCGATATCGCCACACTACGTGCCGGACGATCCACCGCTGCGCGTCAGCGCGCTGCAGAAGCTCGCCAACCAGCTTTCGCCAGATCCCGCGTCCGGCGACCCGTTCTGGCCAGCGTCCTGTCGTGATCTGTTCCTTGGCGTCGGCCTGTATGTGATCGAGACACCTTCGCTTCCGCGCACCTTGGGCGAAATGGTCCGCCAGATCATGCATGGTGCGGATGACTCCGTTAGCGACCATTGGAGGAAAATTATCAGAGAGCGCGATGAGGCCAGCGCTCCCCTGTCCTCGACCTGCAAGCGAATGCTATACGACTTCATTGCCCTGAGCCCGCAGACTCAGTCATCGGTGCGCAAAACCTTCACGGCCAAACTACAGCTATGGACTAATCCGCTCATCGACGCGGCCACAAGTGCCGATTCTTTCAACTTCTACGACCTACGCCGTAAGCGCCTATCGATCTACCTTGGCGTCAATCCTGGAGATTTGACCCGTCTGTCGCTGCTGATGAATCTCTTCTTCACTCAGTTGCTGGACGCGAATATGGACGCAATGCCGGAAGACGATCCAACCATCAAGCATGAATTGTTGCCGATCATGGATGAATTTGCTGCGTTAGGCCGCATGCCAATTATTGAGAACAGCATCCAGCTGATGGGCGGCTACGGGATACGTCCGCTACTGATTGCGCACTCGATCCCCCAGTTGCGCGCTGTGTATGGCCCGGATCAGACCAAGAACATTATCGCGTGCTGTGGGGCGCGGGTCGTCTACGCCCCCAATGACAGCGAATATGCGGCCGATATATCCCGCGAGCTCGGGACCTTTACTGCCGAGCATATTTCGCATTCCCGTCCAGCCAGGAGTTCGCAGGTTGGAAGTGTCACCAAGTCTAAAGTGGCCCGGCCTCTGCTGAATCCCCAGGAAGTGAAGATGATGGGGATTAATAACGAGATCGTATTCATCGAGCATTGTCCGCCGATCTTCTGTCGGAAGATCTGGTACTGGCAGCGTTTAGTTTTCCTTCGGCGCGCCAACCGATCTCTTCCTCAGATCCGGCCGATCGAGCTCACGATGCCGCCGCCGCCCCCGCCGCTCAAAGAGACAGAGGAAATTTCGCGCAAGAGCAGGGCGCCGCGCGACATCACGCCCCAGGACGTTTCCAAGGTCGGCAAATTGAAGCTGACCGACTTCGCGGCAGATTTTTCGAAGGTCCAGGTACCGAAAGGAGAACAGCTGACCAGTGACGACTTGCGAAAGACTTTCGATTCCTTTATGACAGCAGTTGAAGCTTAAGGACCGAAAACATGAGCACACAGAACGAAGAGAGCAACACCCAGCAGCTTTCGCTGAGCATAGCCATGGAGCATCCGACGCTTGAGCAGGGAGAGCTCCAGGCAGGGGTTGCAGTAGTTGCTGAATCTGCCCAGGAGACGCCCAGAGCCGCGGGGGCCAGGCAAGGCGTCGTCGACAATCCGGTGGCAGGGATGGCCCATATCCAAAAAACGGCCCGGACAAGGGCGGGTAAGAGCCGCGGGCAGGCGCAGACGGAAGCTCTGGATCCTGGTACTCCAGCAGCCAAGCCGTCGCCCCCAAAGCGCGCCAGAACACAGCCCGATAGGGGGGTGAAAGATCAGAGCGAAACTGTAAGCAAGCCGAGGCGCACATCGACCAGAAAAGCCGCTAAGGTTGTCGTTACTGACGCTCCGACGACGCCCGCTCGCAGTGACATACCGCCGATCACGCCCGCAGCAATCGAGTTCCTGGGAAAGCAGGATGCTACGGCTGCCGACGTCCTCCAGCTCGCTCCAGATAGCCTGGCGTTCGTCCAATACCACTTCAAGCACATGCAACAGCTCGAGGCGGTTAGCCAATCGACAAACGCATACCTCATTGCTAATGCTAGACCGGTCGGCCCGGCTTTCCAATACTTCCTTGATGCGCTGGCGAAACAAAGCAACCACGGGCGCAGCCAGACGGCCGTGCAAACTAAAGTTGAAGTGCCAGAATTGATTAAGAGGCAACCGGCGAACGAAGCCATCTCATCGTATAGCCAGCAGACAGTGACTATCTCGGCTTACGCACCTGTCGTTGTTCAACTCCGCAAGCTTGAACTCCCTTTCGACAAGATGGCCGTGCAGGCACCGGTCAGTGAGTCTACGCTGGATGATCGTAAGCGCGCAAATAATGTACTCGGGACCGCGCGTATCATAATGAGCGCTCGGGTCAGCGACCTTACCCCAAAGGAGGCCACTGATCTGGTCGCGGGCGATGTTGAGGAGGTGCGTGGCATGTTGGGCATTGCCGGACGGCGAATCGCGCTTAATGCAATGGGCGAGAGTGGCCTTGCACAGCCACGGTATCAGGCTGAGCTCGTAAAGCAGCCCCCCGATTTGATAGAGCCGGCTAAGCAAGCGCACAAGGCAATTATGGCTGATTGGCACTTGACCAATGAGGTCAGCAGTACTCTCAGCTACGTCGCAGAAGCCGGCGAACCTCTGACCAAAGAAGAAACAACAACGATAGCAAGTAAGGCCATCGAGGCGATTCGTGCGATCGAGAATCGTCAATACCGGCAAGATGCATTAGCGCTCAGCCACCAGATCGGTTACTGGCAACCGCTGTATAAGGAAGCGTTTTCCCGTCAGGCTCCGGATCTTGTTGCGTTAGCGGATACGGCCTACAGGGCGGAAGAGGCTAAGACGGCGCTTGGCGGGAAAGTATTTCATGGGCTCGAAAACTCGATCGAGCAGAGTCCACTACAGTTGGTGACAGCGGTGCAGCATGGTTCCACTGCGCCCCGAGTGGCCACGTCGCAACCGTCCCCGACCGCGGAAAACTTTCCTGAACAGCCAACTGCAACCGACGCATCAGGCGAAAAGCATGCACTAGATCCCGCACCACGTTCGAGTTTCCGCCGACGTCTCGGGCTTGTCCTTGGCGATGTGGCGAATTGGGCGATCGGCTGGTGGTCAAGCAATGGTCAGGATAGGCCGAAGCATGCCGCTGGCGCGCGAGTGCTACTAGACAAGTCTACAGCTGGCCCAGCAGCGGCCGACGTTAAGTCGGACGTTGTGCCGGAGTCGGTCGCATGGCGTTTTCTCAAAGTCGAGCGCGAGTATTATTTTCACGACAGAACGCCAGCATTTTCGGACAGAGGCAACAAGCTGGCCACGCACGGCGCTGATCCTGACGTAGTCCGTTCGCTGGTCGAGATCGCTAAGGCCCGTGGCTGGGACACCATCACCGTTAAAGGTACTGAAGAGTTTCGCCGAAGCGTCTGGATCGAGGCGGCCCATATGGGCTTGGCCGTGGCCGGTTACAAGCCCACGCCCCTTGATCTGGCAGAGCTTGCTAACCGGCCAGCAAATAATACCGTCGAGAAAGGAGCAGGTCGGGAGACGAGCGGCGGGATAAAGTCGCCATTCTCCGAGAAGCAGACAGCGCATGCTAACTCTACGCAAGCGCCGGCCACCGCGGAGGCAGCGCCAACGACGCCAGGGCCCGAGGGTCCGCAGCGTGACCAGGAGCTGGTAGTTAAGGCCCAGGCATTCCAAGACGCCAAGCCGGCGTTTGTCGTGAAGAAGTATCCGGATCTGGCCGCAGCCTATGGAATCGTCGCCGCTGCCAAGGCGTTTGCTATCGACAAGCTCCCTGAGGCTGCGCGTGACGATTTCGTCGATATCGCAAAGCGTCACATGGTCGAAAAGATCCTGGCCGGCGAGCATATTCAAGGGCCGAAAATTTACCTGACGCCTGCAAAGACCCCTGATGTAGGAGACCAGACCATCACGGCAACCGATTCCCCTGACCAAGGAAAGACGCCACGAGCAAAGGCGGTTGAAAGAGAGAGGTAGAATCCCCACAGCTGCTGTTTCGCTAAAACTTTCAATCTCACTTATTTTAGCGAGGTTGCAGGTGTACCTTTACAACCGCCAATCATGGTAGCGGGATCCTCCAGGGTTTACGTGAGCACTTCGGTCGCACCTGCTTCCATGAGCGTTTGAGCGAAAAAGATGCTTTGGCAGCCACTCGGCGCGCAACCCCACCTATGTCATTAAAGTCGAATGTCCCGCCTGCGCCGGGACTGCGGTGATCCTTGCAGAAAAACTCGGCCACTGACCGGGCGGCGGTCTACTGCTGCCGCCATTATCCAACTCGAGCCGATTGACAATGGTGGGGTAGGTTCTTCGCCTTTGCACGGTTGTGGGCCACCAATCGAACCGGGAAATTGATTAGTTTGGCTCATAAGGTATGTCGTTTGTGCTGACTAATCAAGGCACCGCCATGTTGCTCAGTAATCATCCGCGTGGCTCAGTCGCTGTCATCAGCTTGCCAAGGCTTGGTGCTGCATGTTTTGCTTGGCCGGTCAGCCCCGTATCCACAAAATGCGGGGTTCTTTCGTCAGCATACGGTTGTGTCCAGAATTGAATTAGCAATCGGACGCAAATTTCGAAGCTCGATGGCTACTGCCGCTGCTGTCGGGCCTTGATAAATG
Source organism: Massilia sp. DD77 (assembly GCF_036961685.1). Taxonomy (NCBI): domain Bacteria; kingdom Pseudomonadati; phylum Pseudomonadota; class Betaproteobacteria; order Burkholderiales; family Oxalobacteraceae; genus Massilia; species Massilia sp. DD77. The sequence goes on along the minus strand of NZ_JBAMDH010000003.1, from coordinate 59,420 downwards.
TGTGAGCAAGACGAACAATCCCTGCACTTCAAAGTTCTGTTGAGTAACTGCCGCTCTGCTACGAGACATCGTTGGACCAAAGCAATAACGTACCTGTCAACAAGCGAGATAGTCTGGAGTCCGAAGTAAGTCGGATCGTACCCTCAACAGTGACTTCAACCTAGCCTTCCTTCATCGATACGGAGGCGCATTTTAGATTTTCAAACTGTATCGGGCTAGGGCTGGCCTACCAGCTTGAGTGCCTCGCGCTTGCACTCTTCTGAAAGTAACCCTCTTTCACGTGCTATGTAATAACTCCGATAGGAATATCATACCTATCGAAAGTTCCCGTCGGGGCGGGGAGGACCATAGCTTCTTCAGCCGCTGGGGTGCTGGCTTCAACACTTTTTCGATCCCTGGATAGCAGCCAGAAATCATCCTGGGAACTTGTTGTTTTCCTTCCAGGACTGTCATATAATTCTTCCAGGCTATGTTGCCTGCACACCCTGGAGAATAATAATGCACAGCGCAGTTGGAGGTGCCCCTACGCCCCTGGCATCCTTGGACGACCTGATGGAATATGGAGACACGTCCGAACGTCCCATGAAGGTTTTTATTGGCCATAACCTAGGCTTTCGTACGTTTGTTGTTTATGTGCCGATGCACGAGTTTTACAAGATGTCGGAAGTGGCGAATGACCCGGTTCGTGATGGTGAACAGATTTCGCAGCGGAAGCTGGACCCGGCGCATGCGCAGAAACTGGCAATCTACATTTTGAAGGGTCTAGTTGATTCCGCAATCAAAAAGCGCGCCATCGACGGAAAGGGGGTACCGCCCGAGTTCATTGCAGTCCAGGATGTCGTGGGCAAACAGCCATACTTGACGCTTCAGCCAATTGTTGTGAATATCCGTGACTGTGATGCTTCCGGGCAGTCGCTGCGCGGGCACCGGCTGGTGACGCTGGAACAAGAAACAGCGTCGTTTAAGATTTTCCTGTCCCAACGTCACGTGTTGTGGGTCGTCGACGGCCAACACCGTAGAAAGGCAATGGAACTGGTTTTTGAGTTCCTGGACAGTGTTCTGAGCAAGCGCGCTTATCCTAAAAAAGGCGGTCTCTACTCATCCGAAAAGGAAATTACTGCGGCAGAGATGATGCTCTGGAATGAGTGCTTCAACGTGGCTCGCAGCTTCTGCACGGTAGCTGTTGAGATTCACCTTGGACTGGACATTGAACAGGAGCGCCAACTGTTCCACGACCTGAACCGTCTCGGTAAGAAAGTTGAAGTTAGCTTGGCGCTTCACTTCGACAGTTCGAATCCGATCAACCTTTTTATCAAGGAACGGCTTATCGAAGGGTTGAACATCCAGGTTCAGGAAAAAGACCAGAAGGACTGGCATAACGATACAGGGGCAATCACGCGCAAGGACTTGGTTGGCGTAAATGCTATCTTGTTCCTGAATAAGACTAACATTGGCGGAGCCACCCCTGCTGCAGTCACGCCGAAGACGGAGATCGCTTATCACTTCTGGGAAGCGGCATGGGCAATCCAGGGGCTGGGCGAGGAGCAGGCACGGGAAAAAACTGTCGCCGCGCAGCCGGTTGTACTCAAGGCGCTGGCTAAACTTGTGTACGACTTTGCGTTCAGCAACCGGCGCGGTGCGCAAGCTGAGGAAAATCTTGAGACGCTTCTCAATGGCATAAGCGACATCGACTTCAGCCATGAGAACCCCATGTGGCGCTACTATAACCTCACTGAACAGGAGCGTAAGGATTCTGGCCTCGAATCGCTTGCTTCGTACCTACCTGCTTCGGGCGACAATGCGAACCGTGACATGGGTTCCTATCAGGGGGGATTCATGAGGTTTGGGGCGAAGCACAACGACATCTTTCCGCTCGTGGGTGACATGATTCGCTGGAAGCTTGGCCTTCCGTGCCGCCATTCCTGATCTCGAACCAGGCAGGGCGCCACTGCGCGCCCTTCGACTGCACCGGCCGGGGGAATCTTGGCAGACTTTCGTCCAGATGCTCCGCGGATTGCCGCGATATGGGCCGGTCCGGTTGTGGTGAATTTTCAGTTATGCGCGAGGTCAAAGACGCTCTGACGAACACAGGTTAAACGGGATTGTCAATACCATTGGTTTCCCAAAGCCCCCATATTTGACGGGTATTTTCTTCACCCTGGATAAATTCTGTACAGGTATCAAGTAAACGCCCGACGGGCCAGCGGGCGGGGCCCTTTAGACTGCACTCCCAGATCGTAAGAATCCTCCAGCCCTTCGCCCGGAGGGCTTCATGGGACCGCTCATCACGTCTCTGATTGGATGAAATCTTCGCGGCCCAGAACTCCGGCCGTGTTGCAGGGAGGCGAAACAACGGGCAGTGATGACCATGCCAGAAACATCCGTGTACCAGGATGACGACGCGATATTTAGGAAAGACAAGGTCAGGGCGGCCAGGCAGATTGCGGTCCTGCAGCCGGTAACGTAATCCGCGGGCATGCAGTCCGCGGCGGATCAGCATTTCCGGTTTGGTGTCCCGGCCTCGGATACGGCTCATATTAAGCCGGCGCTGTTCTGTCGTCAGCACGTCAGTCACCGGGAGCCTCACCGGCGGCATCGGCCACAATGTTTCTCAGAGCCGCACGTATGTCATCGTTATTCATTCCGGGCCGGAGTGTAACGGCGCCAAAGCGGAATTTCTCGCGATAGTGCGGGTGGAAGAGCCTTCCTGGTATGGCGGTTTTACGGAAATCATTTTTTAGCTCTGGAACATAAGGGGTCAGCAGGTAAGCTGCTGTGACGATGCCTTCGATTTCACCATTGGAAGCCTCCTGGACAAGGGCATCTCTGTAAGTGTGGATCGAACCCAGCGCATCATTGAGGCCACTGTCGATACGGTATTTTGCATCCATAACGATTACTTCCTTCGGGCTCTCCGGGGCACCGCTTCCGGTGAGGACCAGATCAGGTATCATCGTCCGGCTGAAACTGCCCTGACCGTCTGTCTCCGTCCAGTACTCACGGTACTGACGCTGGAAACACAGCGTCCTCTCCGCTCCAACCGTAACAGAAACTGCACCTGCCGCCAGCGTGACCCCGCCCATTGCATCGTTCAGAAACAGCGGAGACAGATCAACCCCGGCAGACCCGTATTCCTGAACGGCGGCCCGGAGCAGCCGGAGGAAACACCAGAGTTCATACAGCTCATATGTCCTGGCCAGCGGCATTTGCAGGAAGTCGCCGAAGAGGGCCGCCAGACCAAGATTCATCTCCTGCCACAGCCGGTAGAAGCGCAGGTAGAGCGGTTCATTGCGAAAAAGCGAGGTCATCTGCAGTGCCGCAGTGCCTTCGCCGACCTCATTCATGAATCCGTCCCGTGCAACTTTCTGCAGGCGCCGGGCGATATGACGGGTACGTATGGCCCAGTGCGCTGCGGTGCCACGTATCTCCATGTCGTCATTCGGTTTCAGCTTCGCCAGTGTGTCCGCGACGCTGTTGAGCCAAGCGGCCCAGGCGATCAGGCAGGCTTTGATCTGGCGGTGCTCCGGCAGATCAACACTGTTGCGACGCTGCCGTACTCTGATCTGAGCCGGAAGCCGGCCGCGCAGAGCGTGCGGCAGGCGCGAGGGTGTGCCGGTCTCGGTCCGCACGGCTCCCGATCGGAACGACCGGATGATTTCCGGCCCAGTCGCGTGTCGCGCCTGATGCACCGGTAACGTGACTTCCTCAGACTGCAGATAATGTCTCGGCGAACGCGCGATGAGTTCAAGTGTATGAACGATCATGTCCGCCCGCGAGCGCAGATACTCGAGCCGCGCAAGAGGCGGAGGGCGATTGCCGCGCTGCCGGGCTACTCCCTTGCGGAATGCACTAAGCGAGAAGAGAGCCAGCGTGTCCTCAAGAACTTCCCGGACCATGACATCGAAATCTTCGCGTGTTAACTTGCGGATGTCAGGATCGGTAATGATCTCGAACCTGCGCAGACCAGTGCCGGGAATGCGCAGCTGAACCTCAATCACACCGGCGTGGAACCCTGGAGTCCAGCGCCAGAGTGCAGTGCATGCCGCGCGCGATCGCAGGGCCTCAACGGGCACGTCGTCGATCAGAAGATCTGTATCCGGGGCTTGGTCACATGCCTCAAGGACGAACAGATAGGATGCGCCTTCACGGACGGCGCCGGGCGGGAGGGGCTGCGGTTCCGGCCAGACCTGCCACGCTGCCCCGTCACTTTCCCGGCGGATACTCAGCACTGACACGGTTCACCGCATGGCCTGGAAAGACCCGTACTCGTCCAGGTCGGCCTGCAGCCGGCGCAGGTATGCCTGTGCCCGTGGCAGTCCGTCGCAGGCTTTCAGCAGGCCGTCAAGAAGCGGCCGTTGCCGCTCACCACCGCGGAGCTTGACGAAGACCTTCTGGACAAGCAGCTGCTCGGTCACAGTGTCGCCGTCATTCTGAAGGTGCTGCGCATCGAATGCATGGTAGCGGATGAACTCCTCAATGAGGCGGTATCCGAATCCCAGACCGTAATCTTGCATCAGACCATGAATGCGGGTCAGTCGTGGCTCCGCCACCGCCCGAGCTGATGCCAGATCCGGAAACCTGCCCGCGAGGGACTTAAGGAAGCCCGGCACATCCACCGAAGACATATCGATGACCGAGGCCCGGTCAAGGACTTTGTCGCTGACCGGGTTGGTCGTCTCATCGACGTTAATCGTTCCGATGATAAAAAGATTGGGTGGCAGCGGGATTTCTGCACGTACGCTGGCGCCGGTAGTGCCCTCGAGCGGAACGTCGTGCGAATGCAGTTGCAGGCTGCCGCCGCTTTCCATTGCAGACAGGACGTCGGAAAGGTAGTACTCCACCCGGGCGAGGTTCATCTCGTCCAATATGATGAAGACCGGAGAGTCGCGATGGGCGGTAGCGACAAGGACTGCTTCCAGGAACGGCGGCACGACGTACCGATTGGTCAGCACGTCAAAATAGCCGGTTAGCCCTGTCGGGTCGGTCCACTCCGGGCGTACCGGGCATTCAAACAGCAGAGGGTCCGTCCCGGTGGGGGTGGTGACGCCATGAACACTCCGCGCGTATTTCAGTGCCAGCTGGGTTTTGCCGGTCCCGGATATCCCGGAAAGAATCACAAAATGCTTGTGTTCCAGAAAATTCAATGCCGCGTGGAAGCGTCGCACCTCGCCTTGCGGGTAGTGACCGCCAAGTGCAGTCACTGCAGCTTCGATCTCTGCCACGGGGATGCTGGAAGGCATTCGGCGCATGGCCGGCCCCAGTGAAGCGACGTCACTCCACACTGGCAACTCGTGGATCTTTTCGCGGCCGACGAGCGCGCCGAGCCATCCGATGAACTCACGTGCGAGCAGACTCCGCCGTGCTGACGCTGTTGGCGGATAGAGTGCCACAACGATCTCGTCGGGTTCGGTTGACGGACCGAACGGTAACAGCTCAATGTTCAGGCTGTCCCAGAACTGGGCATTGCGCAACCACAGCCGGCCGTCCCGAGCCAGATAGACGGGCACCAGATTGTTTCGGTCGCTATACTTAATCATTCCACCCGGCTGCTCGCCCGCACCAGGCAAATCCCCGTGGGGCTCCAAAGCAAAGTTAGCTGCTGTCTCTGTTGCGACAGCTTTAGACTTCGACGCAGTCCCCAGCCGCTTCATTTCAGCAAGGCGCGAGACGAGACTTTGCCGATCCTTACGTACCAGGACCGCAAAATACACCTCGTCTTCCGGGGGGAAGCGCAGAACACAGCCAAAGATCAGTGCCTCGACATCATCTTTGACGCTGTCCAGATTGACGACCCCCAGCTGGATGCCACCCTCGACGATCTTGGCACTGTTGGACACGCCAAACAGCGCCCGCGGGCGGACCGCCGCTGAGGTGCCGAAGTGCTTCTGCGCAGCCTCAAGAAACAGCCGCTGCCGATCGTCGAGGTTCATTATTTACCTTCTGTTCATTAACGGCCTGTTTGATAGTCTGCATCATCCGGGTAGCAAGCGCTTTCGCGAGCAGCGGGGGAACGGCGTTTCCGATCTGCTTGAAGGCTGGATTCATGGTGCCACTGAAGCGGAACCCGTCAGGGAATGACTGGAGTCGTGCTGCCTCACGTACAGAGATCGTTCGCGCCTGCTTACTGTCGTAATGGATGTGACTGTAGCTGTCCTTGCCCAGGTGAGCCATCAGGGTACGGGCAGGCTGATCCTTCCACATCTTGCGCCACTTGTTGGGGAACTTGCTCGCGTCATAAGGCGGCACGATCGAATCCCACATTGCTTTGTATTCGGGCGATCCTTCCTTTACTTCTCTCTCTAGCCGGGCCGCAGCCAGCCGCTCCTCAAACATTGTCACGGCATGTTTATAAGCCTCCGGATACTGATCGCCCGGATTCATGCGTGCGAACAATTCGTAGTCCCGTGGAAGGAAACGGATCACATGATCGGTGAGGCCCTGAGATGGGGCCTCATGCCCTGGCCAAGCGCGCATTACGTGTGCGTAAGCAGAGGGCTTTTTCCGGCTGTAGCTGACCGGGATATCGAAACGCCGGGCTCCGCGGGCAATTTTCCCTTCAGCTAGCAGCTCGCGCGCGTTGATCGGGGGCAGATCGCCCAGCGCATCCTCGGCCGTCACTGCGGGCGGAAGATCTTCAGTCGCCGGTGGTGGGGCAATGTACGAGTGTGCATCGGCCACAAGATTACGCAGTGTTTTCAGTGCAACCGACCGCGAGCCCTCATAGCCTGGCGGCAGCACGAGGTAATGAGTCGGTGCGGGGAACGAAACCTGTACCGATAGCTCACGCCTGTAGGCCATTAGAAACATTCGTTCGCGCATTTGAGGCACGCCATAAAACGCGGCATTCAGCAGCGTGTAGCCGCATACGTAACCTTTGCTTTTGAGCACATCACAGGTTTCTTCGGCAATATTCTGGCCGCCGTGGTTCAGAATGTCGGGTACGTTCTCCATCAGAACAGCAACAGGCTGGAACGCCTCAACGTACTCGAGGTACTTCAAGTACAGCTGTGCTCGCGGGTCATGAATAAATGCTTCCGGATGCTCTTCAATCTCGCGCAGTTTCGACCGGCCAACGCGTGCGAACGCTTGACACGGGGGACCGCCTACGACCACGTCGAATGCCTCGGCAACGGCACCGAGACCCAGCTTCATGCACAGCTCTGCCGGGCTCGTTTTAGTGATATCGATCGGCTCACTGTGCTCGGCAGCGCCAGCATGAAAATTCAGACCATGCGATCGCGCCGCGTCTGGGTCGAATTCTACGGCTCCGCGCATTTCAAAACCTGCAACCTCGAAGCCGAGAGAGATACCACCGCATCCCGCAAACAGGTCGAGAACACGGGGCTTACCTCCAGCCTGCAGGCGTGCAAGCTTTCGGAGGATGATGTCATTATTCATTCAAAATTCCTTGCCGTACGGCGGACGCAAGGGCAGATTCAACTGCCCCTGGTTATCTTCCAGAAAGCGCTGCACGGCCATGCGGATAACCCAGGCAGCGGACACCTGATTGGCATCAGCCATTGCCTGAATCTGCAGATGCGTGTCCTCCGGGAGCACAACCGAAGTTCTGATGCGCCTGCCGTCAGGAGCGATTGGAGTACGCGCCATGAAATCTTCCACCGGGAAATAGTTAGTGGTGCCATTATGCACCAATCTTCATCTTTTTACATCACAATGACGGCAGAGTGTTGGCTACGCCATTGCTGTGCAGCGGATGGCATATGCAAATACGAACATGTGGTTCGATCTAGACCAGAACGCTTCAGAAATGTCTGATAACGAGCACCTCCGCAAGACTCAGGGCGGGATCTTACGTTTGAGCGGGGAGCGGGTTCAGCGGTAGGTCATGACGGGTCCGGAAGCGCAGCGAGAGGCAGCCGCCCGGTGGCTGAGTTCGATCTGGTCGGCAACGCTGGAGCTGCAGGGCTTGAAGCCGAACTACTGCGTGCACATCGATATCGCTCCAAAATCTGTATCAAAAATGCACACGGGAAGCAGAATTATACCTGCCGGATACTCTGGTTATTGCATAAGTGTAATTGCAGCGTGATAATCAGTTAATGAACGAGGCCCCCATTCAGGTGAATGAAGGCTCTCGCTGTGAGAGGACATGGAGCTTCACCCAACATTCAAATTCAGGCCGCGACTGTTCGGGGAGGCCGCAGTCTACGATCTGCTTCTGGCTCTGGACGACAGGGACGGGTTTGCAGTTCATTCCGTGAACTTGCCCGAGCACGAGTATAAACGCTGGGGCGAGGCCGATTTCGTGATCGTATCGCGGGCCGGCGTAGTGCTGCTCGAGGTCAAGGGCGGTAACGTCTCGCTGGCGGGCAGGGTATGGCGATACGAGAATGCCAGGGGGCAGGCAATCACTTCCAGCGAGGGGCCGGCGCGTCAGGCCATCAGTGCCGCGGTCGCTTTGGAGCACATGCTGCAGAAGCGGCTCGGAAGGAAGATCCGCTGCCGGTGGGGTGTCGCCTTCCCCCACTGCAGGTTTGTTCGGGCGCTGGATGAGCTCCCTCCGGAGCGCCTTGCGGATCAGGCCGCGTGCGCGAATCCGCTGGTTTTTCAGGCCTGGCTCGACAGCATCCCTTTCGACCAGCATTCCCCGAGCGATTTCGCCCTTTCCGATACCGACATCCGCGAAATCAAGGAAATCCTGCTTCCGGAAATGTCGGCGGCCTCATCCCTTGGACTTTCCGTTACCGGCGTGGAGCGCGGGGTGATCAAGCTGACGCGCCAGCAGTATGGGATCCTGGAGAGTCTCGCAGCGAATCCACGCATCACCGTCACAGGAGGTGCGGGAACGGGCAAGACCGAGCTCGCCGTCCTGTGCGCGCGTGCCGAGGCCGATGCCGGCAGACGCCCGGCGGTCCTTGTTCAGGGAACTGCTCTTCTGGGCAGCCTGCGTGACCGACTGGCCGACACCGGTATCCCGGTGACCGATGGCCGCATTCCTGACGGGACTGACGTGCTGATCGTGGACGAGGGGCAGGATTACATGCAGCCCGCGGCCCTGGCCACCGTGTTCGAGCAACTGCCGGGCGGGATGGCGAACGGCCGCTGGCGCTGGTTCATGGATCCCAATCTGCAGTATCTTCGGTCGCCTCCCGACCAGCATTCCCTGGAGCAGATCCGGACCGCCTCGGTCTCGGTCTCGCTGACGAGAAATGTCAGGTCCACACTCGAAATCGTTAGAAGCATCCAGGCATTCCTCGGCGCAGACATCGGACTGTCGTCCATCGACGGCTATGGCGTCCGGGTCGGATTTCACGAGGTCGATTCGGCAGTGGGCGAGGCCAACTCGGTGGTTGCACTCGTCCAGAGTATGCTGGAGGCGGGGGTGCGACCGACGGAGATCGCGGTCCTGGGGCCGAACGGACCCGAGGGCGCTACCGCACGGACAGTCGAGCGCAGGCTGGCAGATGTGCTGCGCCCCCTTCGGCCCGACGGCAGATTCGCATCAACCGCGCACGGCATTATCGGTACGGTTGTCGATTTTCGAGGGCTGGAGTCGAGGGCGGTTCTCCTGGTTGATCTGGGTGAGGCATCGGAGGATACCGACTTCGAACGAAATTTGTATGTAGGGATGACAAGAGCATCAGCAGTGCTTCACATCTTCGTACCGGAAACGGTCAAGAGAAGGATGGTAGCGCTGCTGGCGCAGAACTGAAGGAGCAAGAGATGAGCGGAATGGATGATACGGAACTGCGGGACGCGTTCGTTGCCGAAATCAGATCGCGGTTGATCGGGCCGGGGGGAGCAAAGGAAGTGCTGCATGAAAAGCCGCACAAGCGTTATCTGAGCGGGATGGTTTTCCCGCAGGGCGCAACAGCGGGAAAGAACATCGCGGACGAACGCCAGGATGGCGAAGACCCGTCGATGGACGAGGATGAGGACGAGGACGCGCCTGAATCGCCCACGGACATGCTGTTCCAGAAGCTTCCTGCTTCGGTCGGGATGACCTTCGCGCTCGCGACGAACGAATCGAAACTGACTGTACAGCTGCGTGGGGCCGCGTACAGCAAAGGGACGGCGGAAGTGGTGGCCGTCAGTGCCGACCGGAGGAAACGCAAGGGGCCGCCGGTGGTGTGGACGCGGAAGCCACTGCCATCCGGTTCCGACGTCGAGACCGTGGTTGTGGAGTTGCCGCGCGATGGCGCCAGGACACGCGAGCCGATCCCGGTGCTCGAGGGAATGGCCGAGCTGCGCGTGTATGTACGACTCAGTGGGGACGCCAGGATTGCCACGGTTGCGCTGGTCAATCGTAACCACACCCCCGAAGACACAGCGGTGAATGCCGAGCACATCCTGTTCCAGGTCGAGATGACGTGCGCCCCTTCTCTGGGCGTTCCGGCCTACCCGGACCCGCCGCGCATCAGCCCGGACCCTGAAGCCGAAGAGCTCGCCCTGCAGTACAGGGATACCCCAGCGTTTGCAGTCGGCCATGGTTGCGGGGTCTACTGGTCGCAGCCGGAAGGCGATGTGGTCAGCTCTGTTGCTGTCGACTTCCTCCCTTCGGTAGAGGTCCCTCCGGTCACGACGGAGATCCGTTCGCTTCCTGACAACGTTGCAGCGGCTCTGTCGATGAAGAGGCTGCAGGACCCATCGTTCGACCCGATCACGCCATTCCGCGACCTGATCCAGGAATACACCAACTGGCGCGATGGTATTGCAACGCTGAAGCTCGACGACCGCTTCGAGCCGGCCAGGGAGCGCATCGTCGAACGCATCGACGCTGTCATCGAGCGAATGACGGATGGCGTCGATCTGCTTGAGGATGAACCGGGTGCCCTGGAGGTGTTCAGGCTGGCAAACCGTTCGATGCTGATCAGTCTTGCTCGTGCAGCTCGCAACCAGGATCGCAAACGAACAGGGCGGTTCCAGGACGTGAACCTGGCTTCACTCGCCGACAAGGCAGTCGTGTGGAGGCCTTTCCAAATCGCGTTCTTCCTGATTTCGCTCCGCGGCCTGTGGGAGCCGGAACATGACAGCAGGGATATCGTCGACCTCATCTGGTTCCCGACCGGCGGCGGCAAAACGGAGGCGTATCTTGGCGTTGCAGCCTTCGAGATGATCAGGCGACGCCTTATGGACCCGGAGCGTGGCGGGGGCACGGCCGTGATCAAGCGTTACACCTTGCGCTTGCTGACCATTCAGCAGTTCGAGCGGGCAGGGGGGCTCATCTGCGCGCTCGAGACCATGCGCCAGGCCGGTGATATCGAAACCTCGCATCCGTTCAGTCTGGGACTGTGGGTGGGAGGTGACTCGGCCCCGAACACCGGGGCCGCGGCGCTGGAAGATCTGGACAAGATCCATTCGAGCGCAGGGCGGGTGGACGGCGTGAAGGTGCCCCTGAAGCAGTGCCCCGTCTGCAGCAAACCGATTATCCCTGAAAACAAGGCTGTCGGCACTGCCGACGTCGGGCTGCGCGCAAAGGGCAACAGCGTCGAGCTGTTCTGCTCCGACCGGGCATGCCCATTCCACGGTGGGCTCCCGATCAGCTATGTGGACGACGACCTGTATGCTTCGCCGCCGACGCTGTTGCTCGGCACTGTCGACAAGTTCGCCATGCTCGCATGGCGGCACGAGGCGCGCGCCTTCTTCGGTACCGATTCCGGCATGGCCCCACCGTCCCTGATCATCCAGGACGAGCTGCATCTGATCTCGGGCCCGCTCGGAACGCTTGCGGGCATCTACGAAGCGGCGATCGACCGGATCATCAGCGAACTGGGGGCGCCAGCGAAATACATCTGTGCGACGGCCACGATCCGGCGGTCGGACGACCAGATCGAGAAGTTGTATGGCAGGCGCGGCGCACTCTTCCCACCGGCTGGGATCTCGGCCGGGAACTCCTTCTTCTCCAGGACATCCACCGACCCGAAGCAGCGCGGCCGTCTATACCTCGGCGCCATGGGACAGGGGCACACGCCGACCTTCTCGAACGTCATCGCATCGTCGGCCCTGCTGTCGGCCGGCGGGGTGATGCGGGCGCAGGCCGGCGACCAGGTCGACACTTGGTGGACGGTCGTGGCCTATCACAACAGCAAGCGCGAGCTTGGCAAGACGCTGTCGCTCGCCCGCGACGACATTCCCGGGCGCCTCGATGCCCTCGGTGAGCAACGGAAGGTCACAGCCTCCCGGGTGAGCGAGCTGTCCGCAAACCTGAAGGACAGCGAGATTCCCGAAGCGCTGCATCGTCTGTCGGTCGAACTGCCCGATTCGCATGCCCTTGACTATGTCGCCTGCACGAACATGCTCTCCGTGGGCGTCGACGTTTCAAGGCTGGGTCTTATGCTGGTGAACGGACAGCCGAAGACGGTATCTGAGTACATCCAGGCTTCCAGCCGGGTGGGCCGCAGCAGGAACCGTCCTCCCGGCATCGTGTTCACGCTCTTTTCCCCGACCAAGCCGAGGGACCGATCGCATTACGAGTTCTTCCGGCATTTCCACAAGGGGTTCTACCGGTATGTGGAACCCACGAGTGTCACACCGTTTGCGATGCCCGCGCAGCAGCGAGGCTTGCACGGCGCGTTTCTGGCGCTGGTGCGCATGGTGTCGCAGATCAGTGCCAACAACCACGCCGCAGCGATCAGAACGAACGCTCCGGAGGTGCGACGCCTTGCTGATGTCTTCTGCGCGCGCATCGAGGACGCCAGGGACGGCAAAATGGCTGAAACACGCAGACGGCTGGACGACTTCATCGATGACTGGATGAGTCAGGCGAATGAGCACGGCAGCAAATTGAGGTTCCAGTCCGGCGGCAAGGAGCACCCTGGCCTGATTAAGGCTTTCAGGAAGCCAGGAACGGGGATCGAGACACTCCAGTCGCTGCGCAACGTTGACGTGCCATTGAAACTGGATGTTCCCATAATCGAGTCTGCAGGGGCATGACATGAGCAAGCAAGTAAAAAGAGAAATTCGAGCAAGCACTGTTGCCAATGCCGCGGGTGTTGGTGCAGTTATCGATGTCGGTGTCGAGTCCTTCGTGGTCCCAGGCATCGATTACTGGAGGCAGTCGAGCCTGCGTCTGGTGACCCTGCCGCGTCTCTCGAGCCGGCTGAAGAAGAATCTGAAGACGACAACCGAAACGAAGCCATCGCTCAAAGTCAGCCGTTTCCCGAGGGCGATGTTCTGCGAAAAATGCAGGAAGATAACCTTCTGGAAGGTCGAGTTCGAAAAGCAGGGACAGGAACCCTCCTGCCCCCATCGCGGGTGTGACGGAGCGCTTGTCCCGATGCGTTTCGTCGTCGCCTGCGAGAACGGTCATCTGGACGATTTCGATTGGGGCAGATGGGCCCACAGCGGTCCTGATGCATCGCCAGGGTGCCGGAGCAGGGACAAGCTGACTTTCAAGGTCGACGAGAAGGCCGCTACAGGCGGGCTCGCTTCACTGATCGTTGGATGCGAGACTTGCAAGAGCAGCCGCTCGCTGGAACAGATCACGTCCAAGGATGCCAATCAACACCTTCTCGGCAAGTGCAGCTGCCGCCATCCATGGCTGTTCGGGTCACAGGGCAGTTGCGACGCCCAGGCCGAGGTACTGCAGCGGGGCGCCACGAACCTGCATTACCCGGTGACTATCTCTGCGCTCGACATTCCGGATGACCTGGTGGTGGAGGCGACCGAGGAGTTCTCCGAACAGATAATGGCTCACCCAAAATATGCGAAGCTGAAGCATTTCGTTTCGGGTACCGAGGGGGCCAACACAGACTTCGTCGACCTGCTTGTCGAGACGATTGCCGGACAGCTTAGCTGCAAGGAGGCCACAGTACTGGACGTGGTGAAGGCTGACATCGATGGAAAGCCGATCTCGGGAAACAAGAAAGCCCCGATGGAAATCGACCAGAATCTGCTCTTTAATGAAGAGTGGAAAACGATCCAGCATGCACTCCATGGCGGGGGAATCGCAGGACAGAACTTCAGGGCCAGGCCAGAACCCCTCGACGAGAACGCTCCGCGGTGGGCCAGGCGTTTGCTCGAGGGGGTGGTCCTAGTCGAGAGGTTACGCGAAGTGCGTGCCTACCGCGGCTTCCAGCGCGTCAAGCCGGGCGGTCCGGAACGTACGGTGCCCCCCGATGTTTCGGCCTCGGAGAACTGGTTGCCCTGCACCGAAGTGTTCGGTGAAGGGATCGCACTGTCCTTCGATCTCGACAGCCTGAAGGCGTGGAGCGCCGCCATTCCCGAAAAGGAGTTGAATGTCCTCGGGCAGCTGGAACAGAAGCGGCTGGACGAGAACTTCTGGTTCCTGCCGAAGGTCGATCCGGTATTCATGGCACTTCATGCCCTGTCGCACCTGCTGCTGCGCAGAATCACGTTCGAGTGCGGATATTCGTCCTCCTCGCTGCGCGAGCGACTGTACTTCGATCCCGATCAGAGCAGCGCCGGCATCATGATCTACACGGCGGACGCGGATTCGGAAGGCTCGCTGGGCGGACTGGTGCGTCAAGGGCAGAAGGACCGGCTCGCCCAGACCCTGTATGAGGCAGCCGAACAGGGGCGCTGGTGTTCTGCGGACCCGGTCTGTTCAGAAACGGCGGGGCAGGGGCTCGGCGGATTCAATCGTGCCGCGTGCCATGCCTGTCTGCTGGTTGCCGAGACGAGCTGTACGTGTGCGAACACGGTGCTCGATCGGCGCATGCTGCTGGACGAGAAATGGGGCCTCCTCACGTTCCTGGAGAAGAACGGATGAGGATGCCGAAGTTGCGTGAGATGACGGCCGAGCAGAAAGCCGTCTATCTTTACGCACCCAACGATGCTCACGTCCTTGTGAGCGGCCCGCCTGGTACGGGCAAGACCGTGATTGCGGCACTTCGAGCAGCCGAGCTGAAGAAGCGTGGTGTACCTGTAGCGCTTGGCATGTACAGCCGTGTGCTCGTCAAGTACGCCGCGGGTGCCCCCGGCGACGATTCCGAAGCGCTGGTCCGCACAGTGTTCGAATGGTTCCGGGAATGGTGGAACGCAGCTGAACTGCCGCCGCATCCCGCCGGTGGCCCTATATGTGTTGAGCTCCCTTTCAAGGACAAGGATGCCGTGAAGGCGGCGGGGGCAAAATGGCACGAGCACCAATGGCGCCCCTGGCAGCAGAGGACTGGTACGTGGGTAGTGGATTACGACGTGTGGGCAAAAGCTCCGGAAAGCTTTTCGGGTTGGCGTCTCTGGCAGTCGGCCCCATGCGTTCCTGAGGCCGAGGATCAGATTGACTGGGAGGCCGTCTACGATCATGTCATGGAGCATGAGGAGGACTTGAGCGATGCGAGCCTGTCGGTCGGTACCCTGTTGATTGACGAGGGGCAGGACTTTGCGCCATGGTTCTACAAACTGCTTGGTCTGCTGGCTGTGGTCGGAGCCAGCAGACCCACGGTAACGTATCCCTTGAAGTGCTTTGTTCTGGCCGACGAAAATCAGCAGCTGACAGAATACAACTCGACTTTGAACGAGATCCAGACCGGGCTGAAGATCGGTCCGAAGAACCGCTTCCCGCCGCTGCTCGACAATTTCCGCAACACGTATGAAATCGCAGAGGTGGCACGCGCATTCTTCGATGACGTGGGCGCGCTCCCTCGACTCCCGACTCGAAGAGGGGAGCGGCCGCTCTACACGGAAGGTATTCCGTCTAGCGACTGTGTACAGCAGATCCTTACGTGGATTGTCAATCACCCGGGAAAGAATGTCGGCGTCCTCGTGTTCAAGGAGCAGAAGCGTGACGCACTGCAGAAGGCGCTGAGCAAGGCAGTCGGCGGCATAGAGGGAAGAATGGTCAGCGTGCAGTCGTATTCGTGGGAGACCCGGAAGGTCAACCGCGTGGAGAACCTGGTGTTCGATGTCCCGGATGTCATCAGTGTCCTCAATATGCGGAGCTGCAAGGGCCTCGAGTTCGACGCGGTATTCATTGTCGATCTTCATGATGCGCAGATCGGTCTTTACGGTGCTTCCCGGTTTCGAATGCAGATGTTCGTCGCGGTGTCCCGGGCTCGCGAATGGGTCCAATTGCTCGAAACGCAGAAGGATCAGTCCACTGCCGCGTTTTACGCGGAGCTGCCCTCGTCGGACATCCTGCCACGCGAGACATGGAAGAAGGCGTTGCCGCCGGCACGCACAGTTCGGCAGATTCCTGCAGTTCCTGTCCAGGAAAGGAAGGCCGCGCTCGAGGATTGGGAGACCTGGGCACGCGCTTTTGCGAAGAAGAGGGGATGTGCGAATGAAGACCTGCGTCCGAAGGGCTGCTTCTGGTTGTATGCACCGGCCGCGGATTCGGCTGAACTGACAAAGCGTGGCTTCCAGTATTCCGCGCGTCGGCAGGGATGGTGGAGGACTTGATGACGAAAAGCTTCATGAATGATCCAGTCGCGCCAAGGGCGGAGAAGCCCCAGCAGCAGTTCACATTTGAACCTTTGTCAGGCGGGCAGGAAAAGGGCGTGTCGATCGATGGAGACGGTACGCAGACAAGTCCCGCCTGTACGGCGAGTCGTCTGTTCTTCCCTACCAACCGCGAGGACATTCTGCTTCAGCTGAGTTCGCTCGCCATCTCCAGGGGTTTACCGGCCGGCCAGACAGTCGTTCCAGTTCAGGATGACGCGCTCGCTCTTCTGCCGGATGGACTGCGGACCGACGAGATATCGTTGCTGCAAGGAGGGCAGGCCGGGAGGTTTCCTGTCCTGGTCGAGCTCCGTGAATCGGTGGGCGGGGAGCGTTTCTCATTCGGCATGAGCGAAGTGGCGGCGCTCTGGTTCCGAAGTCAGGAGGACGCGGATGACTTCCGATTCCGACCGGTCGACGAACTGAATACCGAGGAATTGACTTGCCGCGTCGATCCGCAGCTTTTCGATCTGCCTGGCTCCCCCCGTTTCCGACAAGGCTCGGAGGAATCGCTGGAACTGCGGGACCGCGGGCGTTTTTCGGACCGCATTGCAGGGGGTGTCTGCAGCGTCCTCGAACTTGGCGCGACCCAGCCCGTGTGCTGGCATGACATCGCCGAGCTGCTTTGCCGTCCCCTTGCAGCGACCCCGTCTCATGAAGTGACTCTGGCCGGAGCGCTTGCATCAGGATGCATGCCAGCCTCGGAGGGAGGGCAGGCGAACATCGTTCTGCGAGCGTTCATTGCCCATGGCACTGACGACTCAGCCAGCACGCTCGTCGCACGGATCCACGCGAATTTGACCGACGGAACCGACGACGAAAGCCAGATCAGGAAAGTGGAGCGCTGGTTCTCCATGGCGAATGCAGTACTGCAGAATCGGGCGCGGCTCGACGGGGAGCTGCTGTCGGACGAAGGTTCTGTTGCGTTGCGCGCGTCTCTCCTCGCTTCGGTAGTGGGCGACGTCCGCGCGCTCATCCCCTTCTTGCACGCTCCCAGGCCCGCCGGGCGGAAGGTGATCGTTGCGGCAGCATTCCTGATCGGTCTCCGCACGGGTGTCATCGACATGCCCTGGACGATGAAACGTACGCGTCTGAGCATCCTGTCGCCACTGATCGTGGCGCTTCGGGTAGCCGCTCTGGAGACAAGGGAGAGCGTCGGGGGCGGATTCCAGGTCGAGCCGGACGAGACACTGGCAGGCGTGGTCCTGCGTCTGTTTTGGCGTGACCATGAGGTGGCATGCTGGCCTCCTTCTGGAGGCGAGGTGTCCGTACGGCAGGAAGACCCTGAACGCGAAGCAGATCCAGCGACTGAGCTGCAGCCGGCACTGCGGCCCGATGAGGCGGGCAGCGCCGTGGCATCGGTCAGTTCTGACAGCGTTTTGCCCGAAAGCGGTGCCCCCGACTGCATTCGTAGTCTCGATGGGAGGTCGATCGATCTTCTCTGGCCGGCGCCGCCGCGGAAACGCGGTGTGACGCTGAGGTGTGTCCTGTCCGAGGGTGACCGTCTGCGCAAGCCGAAGGAGATACTTGAGATCGCCGGTACGGGAGGACTGTTGTGGCGAGCCGGGATAAGCGCTGAAGGCACGGAGGCGTTGTATGCGGACCTGCTGGAGTGGCCCGGCGACTCCTTGCTCGAGGAGCTGAGCGGAACGCTCGCACTGGCGCTTGATGCGTATCTGGTGAAGAAGAAGGCGCGTGCAGCTTCCGCCTCCACTCGACGTGGCAAAGCCGCGCCCAAGAAGTCAGAAGCGGAGCCGGGGATGGCGCCTGGAGCCGAGCAGAGGGAGGCAGATTGATGGCCCCGTCTCACAAGCCTCTGATCGCGGACTCGCTGCAGTTCTTCTTTTATCCGACGTCCGATGGATATGGCGTCCTGCTGAACGCTCGTACTATAAGTTACTGGTGAGGTTCGAGCATGCCCGCAGCTCGGCGAGGACTTGGGGAGAGCTGCACGAACGCTCGGGCCGAATGCCACCGAGTTCATGCTGACGTTCACGCAGTGTGACAAGCGGGTCGCCGAGCGAGCGACAGCATCGATTCGTTAAAGGATGATGTGAGGGTGCTATTTACGGAGGAATTCCCGTTCGTGCAATGCGCGGAAGAGTTTTTTTCCTCTTATGGCGATTGCTTTTCTGAGGAAGGAGCTCTGGTTGCATGGACCGACTATGGTGAAGAGTTCCGGTTCTATCCCGAGTCGAACTTTCTGAATCTGAAGCGGCATCTCGAGCAGGGAGGACACACTCTCGAGGCGGCCGACCCTGATCAGGTTCGCTTCCGAACGAGAGCAACCTCCTCAATGCGTGGCAAGCCTGAAGTGGATGAGCCGGCTTGCATCGATTCAGCCGCTGAATCGGCGGCGCCTGCTTCCGCGAGCGGCGCTCCTGACTGAGAACATTCAACCGCCTGATTCTGCCCCGCAGGCGGGAAATCACAACTATAACGAGACCTGGAAAAAGCGTGGCGAAATTCAAAACTGACTATGTCAACCTGATCGCGACCAATCTGCGTGATCGCTACAAGAGCGGGTTCCCGATCCTGAAGGAGCTCGTTCAGAACGCTGACGATGCCGGAGCGACGTCCCTGGACTTCGGCTACCACGAAGGGCTGGCCGATCGGGCCGAGCACGAACTTCTGCAAGGACCTGCACTCTGGGTTCTGAATGATGGACGGTTCAAGGCCAAAGACCAGGAGGCCATTCAATCCTTCGGCCTGAACAGCAAGGCAGCGGAGTCCGCTGCAATCGGGAAGTTCGGTCTTGGCATGAAGAGTGTCTTTCACCTGTGCGAGGCATTCTTCTATGTCGCGAACGACGGCAGCCAATCCTTCCACGAGATATTGAGCCCCTGGTTCCGGGACGGCGGCAGCCACGAAAAGCACGAATCCTGGGAGAAGGTGAGTGCCCGCGACACACAGGCACTCGATGCCGTCGCCCAGGCCCAGCCAATGGTCCAGCCGGGCCACAGCTGGTTCATGTTATGGATTCCCTTGCGTCGCAGAAGCCATGTGCCGAGCATGGACGGCAGCCTGACCGCGCCAATCATCGACCGCTATCCGGGCGACGACGCCGGACGTGACCTGGACTTCTTCACCGAGCCGGGCATCGACAAGCGGATCGGCAATGTGCTTCCGTTGCTGCGACATCTGCAGCGCATCCAGTTCACGGGCACGGCCCTGCTTCCAGCATTCGATCTGGAGCTTGAACTGGCGGAAGGTGGACGGCGCCTGGACCACGTCAGCGACAAGCTCGTTGCCAGCGGAAGCATACTGGATGGCGGATCCAGAAGCGGGCGTCTCCATTTCATGGCGGTGCAGGCGGTTTGCACCGGCCAGCAGCCGTTCGCAGCCTTGCAGGCCTCGGCGGGATGGCCGAAATCGAATGCCATCATCGCGCCGGGAATACGCGGCCCAGTCCCGGACAAGGGGCAACCCGAGGGAGCGGTGATGGTTGCCCATGCCGACGGCCGTCGTGGCCATCTGTCGATTCAGTGGGCGGTATTTCTTCCGACGGAAGAAGTGCGTTTCCGTTACGAGGCTCGGATCCCCGAGAGCTCGCGCGACATCTCCATTACGCTGCATGGCCAGTTCTTCGTCGACTCCGGGCGAAGAGGAATCGAAGGCATGGATCGTCTCACGGAAACCATCCTCGACACCGCGATCAACAGTTCCGAGTCTGCCGTGCAGACGGCGTGGAACCAGGCGCTCGCGCAGGATGTCGTGCTCCCGATGGTTCTGCCAACGGTTGCTCGATATGTGCAGGCTGCGGGGTTCAATGACGAGCAGATCGCTGCGCTGACGGATGCGTTGAAAAATTGCACCGCAACCGGGGACTCCGGTGCCAGAATATCGTTCGCCTCGACCTTTTCCTCTTATTTGCACCGCGAATACGTATGGGTACGTGTATTGCGCCGGACCGGGGCGGCCTGGGAACTTCAGCCGGCAAGGTCAGCGCGACTGTTGCTCCTTCCTCGTCCCGTGGACAGCGAACGCGAACGTCCCTGGCGCGTGATACCCGGGCTCGGGCTTATTGAGAACGCGATATTCGTTGACGCGTCGGCCCCGCGGATTTCTCAGCCAATCGCGCCTTGGGATGAAGAGTCGGTATGTCTTGCGCTGGAAGGACTGCCAGCCGCTTCGCTGTGCAACGAGACAGCCTTGAAATATCTGCTCGAGTTCCTGGGACTGCATCAGGCGGTGGCGTTGAACACCGAGCGCGTGCGCTCGCATCTGATCGTCAGGATACGGCAGGCACTGTGTGAGTGTCCGCTGGCTGATCTGCGCGCCCAGCGCCAGCTCTTCCGGCAACTGATCGTGCTCCTGCCAAACGATCTGTGGCAGGGCATCGGCACGCGAACGACTGACGCGAAGGGGGCCTTGCCCGAGCACGTTTACAAGCAACTGAGTACGGTCGAAACCCGGGCGCTCATGGTGCCTGCCGATCTTGCCCCAGAAGGTGATTCAGGAAGGCCATCGGTCACCGACATCGAGGCCTGGTTGAGCTGCATCGGCAAGCTGGCGGCAAGAAGAATCGACGTGGCCCGCTGTCTCGAGGTAGCGGAGGATCTGATTGCCATGGCCGGCAGTGACCGGGAATCGCAGTCAGCCCTGCTGCGCCGTCAGCCGCGCCTGCCGGTGCTGAGGACGATCGAGGTGCGTAGCGGTGACGAGCTCGCATGTTCGCTGGAGGAGCTGCTTGACGCTCACGCAGCGCATCAGCTGTTCCGCGTGACCGAGGCCAGGAATCAACTCGGGCTCACCCGGGAGCTTGCACGAGCCGCACCAGGGCTGCGGCTTCTCGTGGTCGGTGCTCGTGCGGCGGCCTATGTCCAGTCGGCCCTGCTTTCCGGCAGTGAGGAATTGCCTCCGTCAAACAGAGCGGAAGCGATGTTCCAGTGCATCAGTAGGCAGGCTGTTCCGCCTGAACTGTCCGCGCCGGAGTTCAGGCAACATCTGCTGAATCATGTAGCGAGTGTTGAAGACCTGACGAACGACAGCGTTCGCAGGGGAGTACGTTATCTGCTGCACGGCACTGCGTCCCAGTTCGAGTCACGCGCCCCGCTGTGGAAAGATCCGTCCGGACAGAACTCCGCCTGGGTAAGGCTGTGGCGAATGGTCGTGGACGACACCTGGAACGTGCTGCCGAACGAACTCAGCGATCCGATTTCGGACAAGTCTTCCAAGGCGCTGGACATCAGGAACGTTGACCAGGCCACGGTGGCAGGCCGGCTCAGGCTCGAGACGAATTTCGACGGGGTCGATCCGAGCTTGTTCACGCAGACGGAGAGAGACACGATTTTGGGTCAGCTGGACGACGAGATGACCTGGCGAAGGCTGCCCCTGCATCGGGATACGGAAGGCAGATATGGACCGGTGAATGAAGTATGCTGGCTTGGCACCGAGCCGCAACTGCCTCCCGGTGTCGGCACCATGCTGCGCTTCATTCCGGAATCGGGCGAAGAGGCGCATCGACGTCGCCAATGGCGCTTCATCAACCGCTGGACCGCCGGTGCAGCCGCGACAGAGGTGCTGAAGGCCGGCGAGGCTCGACATCACTGGCGTTACCTGATGGATCTGCTGCCGGTGCTTGTCTCGCACGGTGATCTCCCGAGTTCCTGGCATGAAGTCGCATGGCTGCCACTAAAAAAAGGTGGTGCGATCTCTCCCTCCAGTCTGCTGCGCCTGGACGCGCTCGCCGCCGACATCAGCAGCCTTGCCGTGAAATGCGACTACGCCTTTGCCGGCTTGGCGGAATTGTCCGACGACGTAAGGGCCCACCCTGCGTTCGAGCTGCTGCAGGAGCGGGTGCCCACGGGCGTGCAAGCATTACCCATGCTCTCGCAGCTGATGGCCAATGCCGGCTTGTCGGTGGGACGCTGTGCCGGCGATCTTGCCGCCGACATCGAGCGACACCTGATGCCGCTCTCCAGCCTGCAATGCCTTCCGGCGTGGACCCTGATGGCCAGGGCTGCCTGCGCGACCAGCGTGCATGACGTCGAGGTGCATGTCCTCGGCACCGTTGCAGCGCCATTGACGCTGGAACTGGCTGGACATGTGCTCGCTGAACTGGCAGACCATCCGGCCGGGCCGCACGCGCGCGCCTCGTTCCTCTCGTACCTGAAGGAATGGACATCCAGTGCAGACGCCGAAGAACTGCGGCGGCACCTGCCATCTCTGCGCTTGCCTGCTGCCGACGGTAGCTGGCGACCAGCTTCCAGGCTGGCACACGGTGCCTTCGGCGTGATTGCTTCCGATCTGGTCGATCCGGACGTGGGCAAAGTCCTTGGCGGCATCATCGTGTCGAACATGCAGACACTGGAGCCGATGCAGGACGAAATGGTGCAGGGTGACCAAGGGGGGGCAACGGACCTTGCTGGGTTGCTGGAACGCTGGGGCGAGCTGCTTACGCAGAGCAGTGTCAAGCCCGCCATTGGCGCCCTGATCGGATTGTTCGGTGACCGCGCACGGGAGCTTGCCGAACGCTGGGTAGCCCCGATTTCATTCGACGACTATCTGCTCAAACTGAACTGGAAAGACCCGGGGTACGAGGCCCATCGCAAGGCCTGGATGGGCGGCTACAAGTCCGCAGTTCAACCATTCAGCCTTCTGAAGCCTGTGTTCATCGAAGTGCAGGGCTCGGCAGTACGGGGACAGTCCCTGACGGGAGAAGCGCTGCATCTGTCGCTCGCCGATGGCACATCCCTTTCGACGCTGCTGGCGGGACCAGTACGGTGGCTGGGCGGCTACAATGTGGAAATTCGCATGCGGCCGATCGACTGCATCGGTGCATTCGATCATGCGCGCCAGATGTCCATTCTGCAGGAGACCGCTGAGGGACTGCTGGTCAGCCTGTACAACCAGCAGCATGCGAATCTGACCGAGCTGTGGAGCCTGTTCGACGATGCCGACCAGGTCGAGCTCGATGTGGCACGCACGCTAATCCTCGATGGGCTGCCTCAGATGATGAGGCAGCTACCCGGCGTGAAGCGTCATGATCTCGTCGGCGCGGCACTGACGGCCGTCGACAAGAGCCGGCGCGATGCGGCCAGCGCACGACGAGCAAACACTAATCAGGAGGCAGCTCGCGAGCGCCTGCATGAGGCTCTACGTGAGCTGGAGCGACTGGTGGAAACCGATGATTCGGTTCAGCAAACCATACTGGACGCGATACGTTGCAAGGTAGAGCACTATCAGTATGAGCCGTCGAGTGTTCCGTTCGAATTGCTCCAGAACGCCGACGACGCCGTGGTCGAGTACCAGGCGATGCGGCGTGCCGAGGGACGCGAGCCTTTCCCCGATTCGGACATCGGACGGTTCGTGGCCGCAAGCACTCCGGATCGCATTGTGCTGATCCACTGGGGGCGCCCCATCAATTACACCGGAAAGAACGACGGCCTTCGGGCCGATTTCGCGCAGGATCTCGAGCGCATGCTCATGCTCGGCGCATCGGCGAAGGAACTCGGCGAAGGGGTGACCGGAAGGTTTGGGCTCGGATTCAAGAGCGTTCTCCTGGTGACGGACAGTCCTGTAGTGGAGAGTGGCGACCTGCGCTTCGACATCGTGGCCGGCTGTCTACCGCGACGCGCGCAGATCAGCCACGAGGCGAGGTCCATCGCCTCACGCCATCAACGTTGCACTCTGCGGCCGACGATCGTCGAGTTGCCCCTCGCGGATGACGCGAGCCTGCTGCTGAACCGATTCAATGCTCTGGCAGGCCTGTGCACGGTGTTTGCTCGCCAGATGCGACGCATCACCACCGACACACAGGAGCATGTGTGGCATCCGGTGCGCCTGCTCGAGGCTCCAGGTGCATGGTGCGAATTGGGAAGGGCACAGGTCCCGTTCAAGGACGCGACCATCCCGACACGCCTGCTGGCGCTTCGTTGCGAACAGGGTGCGGCTGTCGTGCGCCTGGAGGGGAGTGCAGTACCCTTCCACCATGATGCAACGCATGCGGCACCAGCGATCTGGATACACGCTCCCACCCGAGGAACAGCGGCAACCGGCCTGATTCTCAACGCCGACTTCAATGTCGACACCGGCCGCGGCAGCCTTCCGCACGGTGCGGCAGCGCAGCGCAACCTGATGCTTGCGCGGCGCCTGGCCGACCGACTGGCACCCATGCTCGCGGAACTGATCATGCAGTCCCGCAGCGACTGGACGACCTGGTCCGACCGGCTGGTCGCTGCCCCGGAGATACAGGCAGCAGCGTACTGGCACGCGTTCTGGGCTACCACGCTCGTCGCAGAGCCCGACGGTGACGCATCGCAGGATGTCCGGATCGCGGCCGTTCATGCTGCGCGCCTATTCGACCAGGTAACGCAGCGTACCGGTTCGGTGCCAAACGGATTGCCTGGGGATCTCTGCGAATTTGCGGAACTGGCCGATCTGCGGCTTGCCATTCGCTGCGATCGTCTCCAGCAAGTGCTGCCCATCCTGCTCCAGTGGCCCGCTTTTCTGGAGATGTATCCGACGCGGGCCTGGTGCAGTCTCGACGTTCGGACCTGGCTGCCACCAGGGGCCGATCCTGACGAGGAGGCAGTCATCGAGGAACTGGACCGCGGTGTCGTACTGAGGGCATTGGGGACCGAGCGACGCCTCCGGCCGGAGGACCTGGAGACGATCGCCTCGCTCATCCAGGCTTGGCCACAGGGGCCAACCGAGGTTCAGGGCTGGACCAACGAATTCCGCTCAGTGCAGCTCCGGTCGCGGACCGGTACCTGGAAGCCGGTTCACAGCCTTCATGTCCCGAGTGCTGGCTCGAACGATCCGGTTCCGTGCTTCGTGCCCGATGACGTCCAGCTCGATTCCGCTTATGACAACTATTCGAGAGCGTGGGCTTTCATCCGTTCATATCTGACACCAAGGAGCTTCACGGCGGACGAACTGGCTCGCTGGTGTCTGGGCGCGGATTCGCCTGCAAGCCAGGCCGCCGTCATCGACTGGCTCTCGAAGAACCTGGATGCATTCTTCGTCTGGGGACAGATCCGGGCACGAGTGCGCGAACATAACTGGATTTTCGAGTTGCGCGCAGAGCACCCGCTTCTCGCCGACCTGTCCGAGGAGGACAGAGCAGTGGTGCTGGTCCGCCTGGGTCTGGGTACTGCTGGCGAAGTCGAGGAGGCCGATTCCGCCTCAGTGGATATTGGAGCACTGGATCTGGAGACCATCCACGACTGGTGGATGGCGCATCGGCACCAGTACTTGCCGGGTGTTGACAAGGCGTTGTGGCCGCAGCGCGTCCAGAAAAATGGTCTTGCAGACGAGGTCACCAATCGCGACGCGTGGATGACCCTGTTCAGCCTGGGCATCTTCAAGGGTTTCGGGCGTGTCCGCGATGAACAGAATCGAGCATTCCTCGACTTCCTGCACAGCCGCGGTTGGTGGCACACGATCAGTCAGGTACATCCGGACCTGGGCGCTGAGCAATGGATGGGGATTCTGCGCGAGTATGCCGAAACCAATCAGGTGAGCGGGGAGTTCGAACAATGGATGGACAGCTTCCCGCGCCTTTATCGTGTGGCGCGGTGGTGCGATGAGTATGTCGAGCTGTTCCTGGGGCTGGAACGTCGCAGTCAACAGGATGCTCGCCATCTGCTCACACCGGCGGCGGATGCTTCCCTGAGCGGCTCCGGATTCGATGCTCCCACTTTGCATCGTACTCTGCGTATCGGCCACAACCTGGTGATCAGGGAGCTGCTGCGTGCGGGAGTACTGCATTCCGAAGTCGCGCAGAGCAAAGCCTTCATGCCGGGAAGCTCCGTGCTGGAATTCCTGGCAGAGCTCGGACATCCCGACCTCTGCACGAGTGAAGACATTCACCAAGTGCTGCTGGAAGAGCTTGGCAGTCCAGAGCGGGCAAGTTTTGGCGGGGACTACGACATACCGCTGGTGCTTCTGGCGCAGAATCCCGCACTTCAGCACGCCGTGCTGGAATGGGCCGAAGAGGATGACGGTGACACGATCTGGGACGACGAGGAAGCAGCATGACGACATCGGATGAACTGAAGGCCGGCGGATCGGTCATGCATGCGCAGCACGGCCAGGGCGCAGTGCTGATGACGGATCGCGACACAGCGGTGGTGCGCTTCGCGCACGGTATCGAACAGGTATTCAGCTCGGAACTGGTGAGCGTGGCATCGGTTGCCGAGGCAGCCGGGCAGGCCGTCGTCTCATCTTCACTCGAGGTCGCGCTCAAGGTACAGGCCGAAGCGATTGCTTCGGTAAACGATGCCTGGGGCGTGTTCACCCGGTCGCGCATCTCGCTCCTGCCGCATCAGTTATGGGTATGCCATCGCGCCTTGCAGAGCTGGCCGATTCGTCTGCTGATCGCCGACGATGTAGGCATGGGCAAGACCATCGAAGCCGGGCTGGTACTGTGGCCGCTGCTTGCCAACCGCAGAGTGCAGCGGGTGCTGATCCTGGCGCCCGCCGGGCTTGTCGAACAATGGCAGCAACGCCTCAAGAGCATGTTCGATATCCGAGCTGCGATCTATCATCCCGATCTGGACACGACACGGACCGATTTCTGGGGGATCCACCAGATCGTGGTGGCGTCGCTTCCGACGCTTCGGTCCGACAACAAGGGACGCCACGAGCGATTGCTCGACGCGCCGGCGTGGGACATGGTCATTGTCGACGAGGCGCATCACCTGAACGTGGATGAGGGGGCGAACCGGACCCTCGGCTTCGACCTGCTCGACAAGCTTCAACTGGCCGGCAAGGTGGAGTCGTGCGTGCTGTTCAGTGGTACGCCGCACAGAGGCAAGAGCCATGGCTTCTGGTCGTTGATGAGCCTGGTGAATCGGGATGTGTTCGGACCGAGGAAGAACGAGACCGAAATGCTGCGTGCGTTGCCACGCTACCTGATACGGAACGCGAAGCAGAAGGCGACCGATATGCACGGAAAGCGCCTGTTCCAGCCGCTCCGCCAGTACCCTGAAACGTTCACTTACACACCGCCCGAGGAAGCATTCTATCGCCTGATGTCCGAGTTCATATTGGCTGGCAAGGCGTATGCTTCGTCGCTCACCCGGACCGAGAGCGGACAGGTCATGCTGGTTCTGATTGCCCTGCAGAAGCTGGCTTCCAGTTCGATTGCAGCGGTGCTGGCGGCGTTGAAGACCCGGCAGAATCGTCTGACCCAGGAAGCGATCCGCTCGCGCGCGGAACTGGAATTGCCATTCATCGCAAACGACGATGAGACACAACGTGCCCTGGAGGCGTGGGCGCGGGACGCAAAGCGCGCCCGACTGCAGCTGATGGAACACGAGGAGAGGCACCTCGACGACCTGGTTCGGGCCGGCGAGCTGGTCACGGACGAAACACGTGTGCACAAGGTCATTGAAGTCATCAAGAACCGCTTTGCAGACGAACCCGTGCTTCTGTTTACTGAATACAAGCGCACTCAGGCGCTGATGATTGCCGCCTTGATGGCGGACTTCGGGCAGGGCAGTGTGGGCTTCATGAACGGGGACGATCGCCTCGAGAACGTGAACTTGCCTGACGGCCGTGTCATTCAGTTGAACAATCGGCGTGAGGATACCTGCGACGCATTCAACGAGGGACGGATCCGGTTTCTGGTTTCGACGGAGGCAGGGGGCGAGGGGATCGACCTGCAACAACGCTGCAGTGCCTTGATTCACGTGGACCTCCCCTGGAACCCGATGCGTCTGCATCAGCGCACAGGTCGCCTCAATCGCTACGGCCAGCGGCGGCCAGTCTCGGTGGTCTCGCTGCGCAATCCGGACACAGTCGAGTCGATGATCTGGGACAAACTGGAGACCAAACTCGCGAGCATCATGCGGGCGGTCGGAGCTGCAATGGACGAGCCCGAGGATCTGCTCCAGCTCGTGCTTGGCATGAGCGGGGAGCGGGTCTTCGATCAGTTGTTTGCGGGAGCTGCTGGTGTGCCGCGTGAACGGCTCGATAGCTGGTTTGACGAGGTCACAGGGACGCTGGGGGGGACTTCGGCCATTCAGACCGTCCGCGATCTGGTGGGCCATGCGGCCAGCTTCGATCTTTCGGCGCTGAAGGACGTCCCACCGGTCGACTTGCCGGATCTGCTCCCTTTCTTCCAGAATCTGCTCGTACTCAACCATCGACGGCCCAGGATCGAAGGCCGGGCGTTGTCATTCAGGACGCCGGAAGAATGGCTCACGAGCCATGCAATCCGCCGCAGTTACGAAAACCTCCTCTTTGACCGCAATCAGCCGCGGGGTGTCGGCGACCTGATGGGGGTGGGGCATCCGCTGATGGAGAAGGCACTGCAACAGGCCTCGCGGCAGCATGGTGTGTTTTGCGTGGTGGACGGGCTCTCCGCCCCACTGCAGGTGATTGCTGTCTCGAATCGCGTGACTGGTACGGGCGGGGCATCCCGCCGAATCGTTTTCGGAATTACCGGCGAACCAGAAAAGCTGGTTCTGCTCAAGGACTGGCAGGTCCTGCGCACACTGAATCAGTGTGCATTGAAGGATGAGCCCGTTGCTGATCACGATGGGCGAGCAGAGCAGGCGCGTGCTTGGCTGGAGCACGCTGATGAAGCAGCATCGGTACTCCTCGCCGCTGAAACGCTGCCGTTCGAGTCCATTCACATTGCGCGGATAGGAATGTTATGGAGCGAGGGGTATCGGCAGGAGGCAGGCCCTCGTCGTGCCCTCGACACTACAGGAACGTGACAGCCATGTCCCGATACTCACATTTCAAGCAAGGCTGATATTCCCCTGATTATGACAACCGTTCCTGTTACCCCCATCTTTACCAGGCCCCACAGGCAGGTCAGAACAACACTGTGCTGGATCGAAAGGGTGCTATGGATGACGTTCATCCTTTTGCTGTGCACGGCAAACGTCCTGACGGTGCTTGATCAGGATTTCAGGAACCGGGCGTACGACCTGGTTGCGCGCATTGCAACTGGCCCAGTACCTGGGCCAATTGGATTGTCCACAGTGGCCAAGACGATCGAAGAGCGCAACCCTGCGGTAATCGAGAGAAAGGCAGTGGAGCTGGCGACCATGCGACTTGTGGAACGCAGCACGCTGCTTGTCAGAGAGATCGGGGAGCTCAGGGGCGAGCGCGCTAACTTCATGGCAGAACGAAAGATGCTGCAAAAGCAGCTTCACGATAGTCAGGCAGTAATCGCAGGGTACAAGAGTCAGATTTCTCGACTTGGAAAAAGAGTGCTGGTCAGGGCGAGCAGAAGTGTCAGCAGGCACCTCGTCGCTTTGCCGGGATACGCGCTGCCGGTGCTTAGCGCCACCGTGGCCGTCGGAGGTGCTGCTCTCGACATCCAGGATGCGTGCGAAAGCGTGAGAGAACTGGATGAGCTCAACAGAAGTGCTGGCTTGCCCAGCCCGAATCGAAATGAAGTATGCGGCATGGCGGTTCCTACCGCGGAGGAGCTTCTGGCAGAAGCCCGACGCAACTGGAGGAGTGTTTACGCGCGATCGGCCGACGCGCTCAACTCCGGCGCTCAGATCATTCCGCGATCGCCTCCCTCGGTATCAATCGAGTCGGCGCGGGCCTGGCTGTCCAGTACTTTGGGACGATAGCAGCAGTGTCCCACTCACTGGACTTGGTGCCGCTTCCTGATTTTTACGCTCCCCAGAAAAAAGGACCAGAACGCCTTAATGAAGTTGTTTGGTATTGCGGGGCAGATCCCGCCAGTCAACATTCGAATTGCTTGATGTCCCAGACTAACAGCGGGAGCGCTGCCGACCAGAGTTCAAGACTTCATGCTCACCAGATAACGATTCAATGCGAGGTGTTTGCCGGTCTTCGATAGTTGAAGAACAAAGGTCCCGGGCTGAGGCTCCATGATGCGGATGTGCCAGTAATAAGTTCCGTTCGGTCGAGTCGAAGTGTCCAGGTCGCTCAAGTGCTCCTTGAGCGCGACGAAGGGAACTGCGAACGCAATGTCGAGGTCGAGGCAACCTAGTACATAGAAGGCATCTTCTGCCTCTATCAGAAAGTCATGCCAGAACAGATGGAACGCATACCAATACGGGACATTCGAGTCCGTGTAGCGTTTGGAAACACCACAGGCGACTCGGAACGTATGGCTGTCATTCCAGTACAGCGCGCGACTATTTCGTATCAGTTTGACCTGATGAGCCTTGGCGAAGAACGCCAGCACCTGCTCTCGCTTTGCATCGACACTTGCTTTGTCGTCTGACGCGGAGTTCGTCAGCTGGTGGGCATCGGGGATTTCACTGGGGACTTCATCAACAGTTTCTACGGCGTCTTTAGCTGTCGTAAACATCACGTCGATCAAACGATCGAGGCGAGTGTACTCAAACGGTACCAGCAACTCCCTGATCTTGTTGGCGGTTTCCTCGCTTTCAGTCTGTTCCTTGAGGTCGACGAGTCGGAATAATGCATCAACGCTTATGAGTCGCATGTCCCAAGCGTGCCGTGACCCGCGCACCTGTGCTTCCAGTTCACCGGTATCGTCTCGACCGACAACGATGAGCATGGAATTAGCTTTGGATATGGCTCCAGTGTTGAGCAATTTGTCTCGATAAGCTGCTATCTTGTCGAGCCGGATACGGTAGGCGTCCGTCGTTTTTACCTCGACAAGCACGTCATGCTTGCCGGGAAGATGCCATAGCCCGTCGTTGCCGATGCCGTTCGTCGTGCCCTGATAAAGGCCGTGCGTTACCTTGAACCCCAACCGGCCGCCCAGTTCGTTCGCCAGATCCTGCAGAACCAATCCGCTTTTTGAAAACGATGTGTTCAAGCAGTGAGCGGCATACTCCCCCAGCTTGGCAGTTGGAACTTGAGCAAAGAACGTGCGCAATTCTTTGGAGCAGAGTGATTCATCTTTCAGCACGCCGTCTCCTGCTGAAGTGACGATCTGCTCGATACTCATCTCCAGTACAGCGTTCGGGCTGGACTCCCAGAAAGACAGCAATGGCATGGTTAATTCAAATAATCGAACATGACGTTTCGATATTAACATCGGCGGTGCAGCTCAACCATACCTATTGCTCAGCTGCCGTTGCCACTCTTCCCCTCTGTTCCAACGACCCTGGAATGGTGACTGCGAATACCCGTTCAGTCATGGTGCCGAGCGCTCCTGGTAGGGGCCTCCCGGGCCCGGAATCAGGTGAACAGACCAGGTGCGCAAGCACACTAGCGCAAGCGATAACCGATCATTAAGCACGCGCGCTCCAGCTCCAGCATGCTTGCCTTCAGGCCGCGCTCGGCGAGAATCTCGATGACGCGCCCGAACAGAGTATTGACATTGCGGCCGAGCTCGGCGCGGGGACGGTGCGAGCGAACGCCGTTCGGCAGTTTTCTGAATACGTGGCGTTCGGTGGATGGATCACGGGTACGAAGGGCCGCTTGCGAGGCACTCTGCGGTGCGCCCCACATGAACGCCAGCTCGGCGGGGACACTGTTCACTTTCTGCTCCTCGAGGAATTGCCGAGCTAGCATGCCGAGAGCAGCACCGACCCTCCCATCGTAGATCGCGGTTTGTGCGACTGGATCGGCCGCAGCATACAGCTTGGTTGTTGCCGAATTCATCCACAGGTTGCCGGCTGTGAACCGGTCGAGCGGAGCGGTCGATCCCGGCGCCAGGAGATGCACCGCCGCATGGAGATCGTTACACAGCCTGCCGGCACGCGCTCTGTCTGCCACCCACTGCCGGCTTGGAGCATCGGCATCGCGCGCGACATCGCCCCATTCGAAGATGTCGTGACAGCAGGCGGCCGCGGCAGCATCGTCGTCTGCTGCCATTGCCATCTGCAGTGCATGCGCGAGATCCGAAAATGGCTTTCGCGGCGGCTCACGCCACGACCAGTGTTGCGCAGCTTGCGAGAGGGACGTACACGTCCATGGGATGCTGCGTCCGCCATTCAATGCGCGCCACGTGTTCCAGGCACGATGCCTGGTGATGTCGTAGCGATGCTCCAGACCGGCTATCCAGCGGTCGGCAAGGAATCGAGCAAACTGATTGATGGGCGAGGCAGCGCCCGCGCTAGTTGCTGAATCCATTCACTTGATTCCGGATTGCTGCTGTTCGATTGCATCTGCACTGGCGAAGCGAAGCTCGACGCGGCGGTTGCGGTCGTCGCCGGGAGCAAGGCCGGCGAGCGGGCGCGAGTCGCCATAACCTGCGACAACAACGCGTCTGGCCGCCTCCGCGCCGCTTTTTCCTATCAGCAGGCGCCTGGCTTCGCGGGCACGGGCGGCCGACAGCGTGAAATTGTCGTCATAGACCGTACAGAATCCACGGATGTCAGTGACAGGGGCCTTGACCGGATGGTTGTCGGTGTGACCCTCCACGAAGATCTGGCCGCCATGCACCTTCAGCAGGTAGGCGGCGATGCGGTCCTCGACCTGTGAGAAAGCAGCCCTCGCTTTCGGTTCGATGCATGCGCTGCCGCTCTTGAACACACCTTCGCGCAAGGTTACCTTCCCGGCGGCGGCATCGATGGCGACGAAACTCGAGGCGCCCTCGCGGTCAAACGCCCTTTTCATCTGATCGAGCACGCCGGCGATCTGCTGGCGCTGAGCCTCCGCACCCTGTGCCATGGCGGAGCGATGGCTGCGCTCGGCGGCCTGTTTCTGGACCACAGACACCACCAGCATCAGCATCACCACGGCGACGACGCCTGACATCAGGTCGGCAATGACGATCCATTCGCTTGGCTTGTCCTTCATTGCGCTTCCTGCCCGCTGGTTGCGGTCGTGATTCGGGAATCCTGTTGCTTGACGAGGGACAGCTCGGCAATTGCCGTGGCAAGGGAACCGATGGAAGCGAGCATGCGCGCATTTTCATCGGACTGCTTTGTCTGGCGTTCGTCGGTAACGGCCTGTGCGGCATGTTGCAGCTTCACTGCCTCGGTCAAGGCACGGATGTCGTCCGCCATCCGCACGCCGGGCGCCAGTGCGCGCTCTGCGGCACCCAGCTGCGCCACAAGCGCTTCCATGGATCCGGCAAGACCTTTCACCGCATCGAGGGTCGCCCTGTCCTGCTCCGTACGTTGCTCGAACTGTTTATCCAGGCTCGCCATCCGGGCACTCGCCGTGGCGATCGACGTCAGTCCGAGCTTGACCTGCTTCTGCATCTCGTCCATGAAGTCACCCATCCTCGACATGTTCGCCGTCAGCGCGTCGCTGGATGCGGCAAATGCCGCCCTGGCCTTGTCCTGGCGCAGCGAGGCGTCATCGCTGGCCTTCTGGAGCTGGGTAACGGTTTCTGTCACGCCGCCGGACAGGGTCTTGATCGCACCCTGGATGCCCTCGGTCGCAGCCTTGAGGTCGGCAGACATCCGCTCCATGTTGTGCGCAAACGTGATGCCCATCGTGCTGATCGTGCTACCGAGTTCGGTTTTGACCTCGCCCAGCACGTTCGTCATCGCGTCGCGGAATTCGCCCACCGCACCGCCCAGTTGAGTACTGGCGTGGCCTGCTGCCTGCGCAGCGTCGGCCATGTCGCCCGCTGCCTTGGCCATGTTCTGGATATTGTCGTGCACGCTGTGGGAAAATGCTTCCATGGCAATCCGGCTCGCCGCCACGTGGTCGGCTACGGCGACCAGCCGGTCCACCGTCACTGCGCCATGCGCGGCAATTGCCTCCAGGCGTGCGAGCACGAGGTCGTCGCGTGTTGCTGCCTCCTTGAGATGTGCAGCAAGCTCCCTCAGCGCCTGCAACTGGAGGCCGGCCTGCTCGAGCTGCTGCTCGCCGAGCCGCCGCTGACGGTCGGTTTGCTGCTGCAGTACTGCGATCTGCTCCGCGTGCCGTTGGCTGGCCTGTTGCAAGGCGAGTTGCTGGCTCTCCTGCATGCTATGGCGGTGTCGGGCAATGGCGTCGATCAGTTCGAGGCGCTCCCCGTCATGCTGCTGACGTGCTTCTTCGGCCGCTTGTGCGGCAATGGCGCGCAGCTTTCCGGCGGCCCAGTCATGACGGTGTTCGTCGTACGGTTTCAGCGTGAACCAGATTTTCAGGCCGAGGAAGGCAAAGATGCCCCAGGTCGAGGTCTTAAACTTCGAGCCCAGCGAATCCATGATCGGAGTGAGATTGGCGAGCGCGTCGGCGCCGGGGCCGAGAGCGCCGGCGGCTTCGGTCAAGGCAAGGCCGAGTCCGATGAAGGTGCCCAGCAGACCGAACACCAGCAGCAGGCTGGGCAGGATGTCAGCCCAGCGCTCTGCTGGTGTCGCGACGGCATCTGCCAGCTCATTGGCAGAAGTGGTGCCGGTCGGGCCGGCTCCTTTCTGATCTAGGGCGGCGAAACGCTGTTCCCACTGCCCGCTGTTCGCGTTGCGCGTAACTGCGCGCGGCACCAGGAACAACGCGGCGCCAAAGGAGAGCGCAAAGCCGATCTGCAGAGCGGAGTGGATGCTTCCGTCTACTGCAGGAAGAAAGAAATTCAGGAACAGGTTATCCATTGCACTCGACCTCCAGTGCTTCGCTGCGCTTGATGCTGTCCTCGCGGAAGATGTTGGCGAAATCGGCAATCAGCGACTGCTGCTCGGGTGACAGCTCGTGCCAGCGTACGCTTTTTTGAGCGCATTCCATGAGCATGGTGCCGACCTCGTCGCCGAGGTCGATAAGATATTCCTGGTTGTCTGCCCTCAGTTGCGCCTCGTCTTTCTCAAGTAGCTGCAGGAAACCCTCGGTTGCAGAAATATAGTGCTCGCGCTCGACATTGCGGGCGAGCAGATCGTCGTTGGCGGCGATGGCCTCCGGCAGGCTTGCCGTCAGCTTGTCCAGTACCTCCTGCTCTTCCGAGCTGAGCGGCGAAACCAGAGCTTCCAGCTTGAGGCGGGACAGCTTGGCCTTGGCCTCGGACAGCTTTGCCGAGGTGCGCTTCCACTGGCGCTGGTCGTCGGTCAGTGCCAGCTGCCACATCTTGCTCATTTCCTCGAACACGAAGGGCATCAGCTTCTTGCCATAGCGCGAGATCACGATGCTGTCGAGGCGTGCGGTTTCGTCTTCGCTCATCTCGGGCTTGTCCGACAGCAGCGTTGCACCGAGCTGGACAAGGAAGATGTCGTCGGCGGAAATTTCATCGGCCGACTGCGCGGTCGCGAGCGTGTCGTCGATCGGGCGGAGCAGCTTTTGCGTCGCGCGCAAACGGAGATAATGTTCGAAGCCATTGAAATTGCCGTCGTCGAGCAGATTGGCAATTCCGGTCTTCACGATGGCCAGTTCGTTGATCATCGCGGCGACGTCGAATGCCATTTTCTGCTCTGCAGTCTGAACATGTGCGCGGGCAGCGGTGAAAGCCTCCTGGTGCTGTCGGGCCTCCACTTCTTCGGCGGCATTGAATTTCTCATGAAGGCGCTTGGACACCTTGATCACCCAACGAATTGCCTGCTCCAGCTTCTTCAAGACAGGACTGTTTTCGAGGGCGAGCAGGGCCGTGATCGTCTTGTCCACAGCAAGGATGGCACTGCTCAGCCATGGAAATACGGGGGCGACCGCTGCGGCGGCTGATTTGAGATACGGACTCAGCTTCTGCAGGAACGGCTTTACCTTGGCATAGGTTTCCTTGACCGTGCCAATGAATGCCTCACCCTTTGTGGCAAGGACTTCAACGACCTTGCGTACTACCTTGACTGCACCGGTGACCACGCTGCCGAAAGCGCTGCCGACGGCAGACACGATACTTCCGAACCATCCCATGTCGATTCCTTTTCGTTGTTCCAGTTTGATGTATTGGTCTAGTTCACGCCCAACAGGCGGCGTGCCGCCGAGTTGTCGTTCGCGAGCCTGATGGCAGGCGCTGAGCTGACTTCTTCCATGGCACGACGGACCTCGGCGATTGCCTCGTCCAAGTGTTCGCGCGCCAGGGCTGGGACACTGCCGTCTGCCTCCGATGCAAGCAATGCTTTCGGCAGTGCCAAGCGCATGCAGGTGCGCAGCTCGCGTCCGGACAGTCCGTCTGTCATTTCTGCGCAGTGGGTCAACATGGGGTCTCGCGGGCCGGCCAAGGGAATGGAGGCCACCATCAGGCGCTCCCAGAGACGACGCCGCGCAGCGAAGTCAGGCAGGTCGAAACGGATGTGGTAACCGATCCTGCTGCGGAAGGCAGTGTCGTAGTTGCGTTCGAAATTGGTGGCGAAGATGACAATGCCGTCAAATTTTTCCAGCTCGATGAGCAGGGTAGAGCGCATCGCGTTGACTTCGTTATCCACGCCTTGCGTCACCGAAGACAAACGCTTGCCGAGCAGCGTGTCAGCTTCGTCGAAGAACAGGACTGCCTGCTCGTCACGCGCGGTCTCGAATGCGGACTGAATATTTTTGGCGGTTTCCCCCAAAAATTTGCTCTCCATTTCCGCGATCCCCACTGGGAGGAACTTCAGGCCGAGTTGACCCGCAACGGCTTCTGCTGCAAAAGTTTTACCTGTACCGGGCGGGCCGTAAAAGTTGATGACGGTGCACAGACCCATAGGATCGACTGAGGCAAAATTCCAGTCGACATAAATGGTCCTACGGAAGCGCAGCTTCGCAAGGCATTCTTTCAGCTGCAGGGCAGTTGGTTCGGACAGGACGACGTCCTCGTCCAGCCGATAACGCGGTGTTTGGATCGGCAATGCTGCCATGATCGTCCTTGGACATGAAATAATGAGCTCCGCTACTACTACGAAACGTATTGCTCCAAGAATTGTACCAATTTATAATTTCCTTTGCGAAATATTATTGAACGTGCTGTGATTTTTTCCTGCTTGCCGTAATTCAAGGAAGGCAGGTAGTGCTTGGCAAGCAGCAGGAACGACGCATTTCTTGTTCAGACATGTGCGTGCTGACCCTTCCGTAGTTGCGAACGGACAAGCGGGTGCGTGTGGCGAGGACAGAAAACTTCGTCCAGAAGTGTTCTTTTGCTTTATTTTGGCAATAAATTGCCCCGGTATCTTGGAGTTCCCTTTGCATCCGGCGGCCGGATGCAGCGGTGGCGATCCGACGGGTTTTCGTGCAATCGAATTAGGAATAAACACCGTTGTCAGCGCATAAGCTCGTTTCCCCAGAGTCGCCAGTTGGCATCCTCCCGTATTTCACTGATCACGACCCCACGTTGGCCCGACAGTCGACGGGACGTGATCCGCTCGGCCTGCTCCCGGTCTGGAGCGAGATCGGCCGCGGCCTCGTGCCCTTCATCGCTTCGCCTGTCTTGCAGATCAATGGTGTGAAGGCAGTCTTGCTCATCCACTTCTTGAGCGACGTGCCTGCCCTGCAGCCCCTGTTGGGCAAAAAGGGAAGGTCACGTGGATTCTTCCGGCTGATGGAGGGGTTGGTCGAGTACTGGCTTCACAAGCATCGTCTTCCGGTATGTTTCGGCAGCCAGGCACTGCATGCCGGAGGTAAGGACTTCCGGGTCGCGATCGGTACCGGCAAGACCGTCGCCAACGGCCTGCATCAGTACTATCGCGGTACGTGCCAACGTGCGGGACTGCTTGACGATGAGTGGCGGGTCGCCCCCGAGATCGGCGCGATTCTGGGCGCAGCCTGGAGCGGAGCGGCCACAACTGCACTGTACGCAGGGCTCAAGTCCTGCTTCTCCCCGCGCTCGTGGCTTCTGCCTGCGCGCCTGCTCGCCAATCCGGTACTGGAAAAGGCGTTCGCCAGGGTATTCGGTGAGCAGTTGCTACATCAGCATCTGAACCAGCTGTTCGGTGGAGAAGTCCATCGTGCGCTCGCGCGTGAGTATCTGAGCCTGCGTTCGCGGGAGGGTCTGCGCCGCGACGAACGCATTGCGCTGCTCGCTTCCGACCATCTTTGCGAGGAGCTGGACCGTGTCCGAAAGTGCGAGCCCTTCCTGCTGGTGCTGCAGGACGTGTTCGACCTAATGCGCG
Organism: Massilia sp. DD77; assembly: GCF_036961685.1. Classification (NCBI taxonomy): domain Bacteria; kingdom Pseudomonadati; phylum Pseudomonadota; class Betaproteobacteria; order Burkholderiales; family Oxalobacteraceae; genus Massilia; species Massilia sp. DD77. The sequence goes on along the minus strand of NZ_JBAMDH010000003.1, from coordinate 21,264 downwards.
CGAGCTCGACCAGACCGGTGCGGGACCTGGCACTGGAGCTGACTCCTTGCCTGCAGCCGATGCGGGAGCGTTCGCAGGCCTTCCTCCCGCTTGGCGACCACGTCAAAACTCGCCGGATGCGGCCGCTCCGCGAGCTCGCACAGATACTGGCGGCCCACGGAGACCAACCGCATTCGACGCTTGAGCGCTTCATCAACGGTCTCGCAGAGCATCATGCGGTGTCGATGCGCGAGCGCGGTCGTGATCCCATGGTCATCGTGGAGCACGACATGATCATTGCACCGGTCGAGGCAGACCGGAACCCGGCCGACGCGCGACAGCGCCTTGTCGATGGTTATCCGTGGATGAACGATTATTACTTGAACACTGCATCGTTCCTTTACCGGCAGTTGCAGGGAACCTGCGCATGAATCAGACCAGATGAAGAAACATTCCGTCATGCGCGACACGATCGAGTTCATGCGCGACCAGTTTTCCGCTGAGGCCGAGCGCTGGGTCCTGTTCACGACCTTCAATTTCGCACCGCAGTTCTTCGAAACGAATGTGCTGCCCATACTGGCGGGCGACACGCTCGACGAGCCTGGAGCGAGTCAGGAAACGCGTTACGCTCTCAATGATGAGCTGTCGCGAATTCACTGCCTGGTAGCGTGCGATCGCTCCACCGCGCCAGAGCCCAAGGGAGACCTCCGGTACGGGCTTCTGCCGGTCGGCCTGCCGCGTGGCCGATTTCACTCGAAGCTGATCCTGATGGCCGGCACGCTGAAGGACACTGGCCTGCCGGGCGTCTGGCTGTCGGTCGGCAGCGCAAACATCTCTCTGTCCGGATGGGCGCTGAACCGCGAGGTGGTGTCCGCGACCCCGGTCACGACGCAACACGCGGCCGAGCTTCTGCCTCTGCTGCGCTGGCTGGTCGAACAGGCGCAGCGGCAACTGCAGACTGCGCCGGCCGACGTGGAAGAGGAAGGGCAGGGGAGGCGGATTCTTCAGCGCCTGGTCGAGCTGCTGCAGGATGGTGCCGCGCTCGCCTCCCATTCTGCCGGCATGCCGACGCTGCACGTCGCACAGCCGCAGATTGGCCGAGCGAGTCTGCTCGACAGCCTGACGCAGGGGCGGAAGTGGCGTCGGGCGACCGTGGTGTCCCCGTACTGGAGCGACGTGGGCGGACTCGCCGCGGAGATCGGCGCCGCCGAGTGCAGGTTCGTGCCATCGCTCTCTCACGCCGGGTATCGCTTTCCGGTTGGTGCAGGGAGGGGCAAGGAACGCGCTGCCTGGTCGTTTGTGAGGTTCGCCGACGAGCGCTACACGCACGCCAAAGCATTGCTGCTGGAGGATGCCGCGGGCGTTGTGGTTCTGTGTTTGGGCTCCGCAAATTTCACTGCCGCGGCGCTGGGCAAGCCCGACGGGTCCGGGCTTTCCAACATCGAAGCGATGCTGCGGCATGAGCTTGCCGCAGTTCCCGGAGCCTGGCGTGAACTGCGCCCACTCGACGAGGCGGATCTGGTCGAGGCTTCCGCCGACGAGGATGAGGAAGGTGCGCCTGCGCTGCCGCCTTTCGAGGCAAGCGTCTTCCACGACTGGCAGACAGGCATGTTCGGCGGATACCTGGCGATCGATCCCGGCGCGGATCTGGCCTATCCGGAACTGGAGGTCGCCGGAAGAACAGTGCATTTTTCCCCGACGCCAGGCGTGCGCCAGGAACTCGTGTCCTTCAAGTCACCTTGCACGGTGCCGCTCAGGTCCTTCCGGCTGAGCTGGCGCGAGGCGGACGGGACGGTGTGCAGCTATCGCGGCCTGGTGCTACAGGTGAACGCTCAGGACGAACAGCTGCAGTACCAGCCTCGCCCGCAACTCGACAAGGTGATCGATTTCCTGCGCAGTCTGAATCCGGCGCTGACCGAAGACGAGCTGCGCAAGCAGGCTGCGCGCGGACGCGGCGAATCTAGCGGTGATGGAGAAGATGGCAGTGTCGAGCCAAGTTTCGACTTCTTCGGCCTGTTTCAGGCCACGTGGAAGCTGCGCGAGCATTATGGCAGGGTTGCCAAGGACGGGATCGCGCGGGATCCGTTCGACAGCTTGGCGGGACACAGCCTGAGCACGCTGTACCGTGCCATCACATTGCAGCCGGCATCGACTGCGGAGGAATTGATCGGGCGCTACGTCCAGCTGGCCGAGGTACGCGAGCTGCTCGCGTCCTTTGCCCGCTCCGGTGTACATCCGCCACAGGGCTGTATCTGCAACGCGTCCGCCGTCGAAGAGGAAATCGCCGCGTTGACCGACCGCATCCGAACGCTCCTGGAACAATCGCCTTCGTTCCTCTCGACCTTCGGTTCTGCCGGCAAGGGGCAGGTCGAAGCCTTCCTGGGTTGGTTCAATGAGGAAATGAAGAAGGAAGTCAGCGCCCATGCCTTATGAATCCCTGATACCGTCACCGCTGACCGCCAGCGTCGTACGCTCGTACATCGACTTCGACGGGCATCAGGCCTGTTCGTCACACGGACCCAGCGTGCAGGCACGACTGCAGAGCGAGGGTGTCGCCGGGCTCTGGGAGCTGCTGCGGGAGCAGGACTTCGCCTACCTTGCGGACGAAGTGGGTATGGGCAAGACGCGGCAGGCCATGGGCGTGATCGCAACCCAGTTCCTCAGCAAACCCGACTCGCGCATCGTCATCGTATGCTCGAGCGCGGTGCTGCAGCGTCAATGGCAGAGTGAATGGTCGCAGTTCCTGCGCACTTGCTATCGTCTGCTCGATGACCGGCTTCTCGCGACCGTCGATGCAGCTCAGCTGGAAGAGCTGCACATGCACCACAATCTGAGGGACTTCGCCCGCGCCCTGCGCGCTGGAGAGGCGAGGATTCACCTGCTGCGTTATTCGTCGTTCAGCCGGCCGCTGTCGCTTGGCGCGGAGGAGCCGTCCGGCATGCTGGAGGAGTACGCCGAAGTTGTCGGGGCGCGGAGCGCCGCCGATCTTCTCCCGCACGAGAGGGCGCTCGCTGAAAGCCACGCGAGACGGTCGGAAGGGTGGGGCGATACCATGCGGCGCAAGCTGGCGGCTGCCTATTGCCGGCGCATCAGCCACCTGCTGACGCATGGAACGCAGCGCGGAGCCGATGGGCACGAGAAGGCACGTGCTCCCGTCGACTTGGCCATATTCGACGAGGCACAGTATCTGCGCCATATCGGCAACTTTCAGAACTGGCACATCGCGTCGATTTTCCGCCGGAATGTACAGCGCTGGCTCTTCCTGAGCGCGACTCCGCTGCATTCGAGTGCACACGACATTCGCAGCCTGGACGCGTATCTGTGCCGTCGCGCGCCCCGACACGCCGCTGTCGACGTGTTGTCCTCGGTGCCGGCGCCCGTCAGCTGCGGCGGCTGTGAGGAATGCGACCAGTGCCCGCAGCTGACCTGGAGGCTCTCGAAGCAGCCCGGCACGCGGCCGAATGTGGTCGACGTCCTGGGCGAGATGATGATCCGCCGTACCCGCACCTATGCCGATGGCGACGCCAGGCGATACGGCAAGGTGGAATATCGCCGCTACGACAAGGTCCGCCACTCGGGGGCGGACGATCCCTTCCTCGCGCTGACGATGGCCCTCGTCCAGAAGCGCCTGGTGGGGGCGCTCGCCGGGCGCAACAACCGGTTCCGGCAGGGCGAGTGCGCATCCTTCGAGTCCTTGTCCTCGTCCCTGGGACGCGTCCTGCGCCCTTCAGCTGCAAAACAGGCCAACAGTGACGTTCCGAGGGAGTACGAGCCCGTAGCCGACGGCAAGCAGGACGACGAGCCGAGCGCGGCGCTGGATCGCAATGTCATCGACGGCCTGAACCGGAGCTTCCTCCGAGCGATGCCGATAGCCGCAGGACAGGGACTGCCCCATGCGAAGCTTCACCGTACGGTTGACGAACTCTTCGACCGCAGCCTGCTCGACGGAAGCATCGAGAAGACCCTGGTGTTCGTCCGTCGTATCGATACCGTGGAAGAAATGCGGGATCTGCTGCACGTGAAATTCCAGCGGGAGGTCGACGCGCGCATCCAGGCGTGGAGCGAGCTGCTGGGAAGCGTAAAATTTCCCGGGAGGGGCGACCTGTGGCAGGGAGACTTCTGGACAGACCAGCGCCAGGAGCCGGAGGATGGGCCGGATGAAGATCCGGACGATGCACTGGACAGGGCGGTCGAGCAGGACGACGACGCACCGCACGCCGGTGCGGCGACGCACAACCAGGGCTTCCGCGAGCAAACCAGCCTCGCGTACTTCGAGGCACTGAAAAAGCGTTCGGGAACGAAGGAACGCCACGGAAAGCTGGTGTCGTTCCGGACGCGATTGCTGACCGACCGCGAAAAGTCCCGCAGCCCGCTGCGCGGTTTTCTTGTCGCGCATCCGGGGGAGCCGTCAGTTTTCCGAGCCGGTGATCAGGAGGGAAATGAGACGTACTGGAGGCGTCTGCTAGCTGCACTGCTGGGAGCAAATCGGATCAATGAACTGGCTGCGACGCCGGGACATGCATGGCTGTTCGCCGGCACCGCCACCGATGTTGAAGAGTCGTACAAGCTCGCCGCATTGCAGTTGTGCCTGCTCCAAGTAATGCGGCAGACGGACTTTCTGGTCGACCTTTACATCCTGCACAACCATCTTCTCCAGGCACCGAACGGCGCCACGACGCTTCCCGGAAAACTCGTCTGGCTGTTCGAATGCGAGATCGCCACGCTGCCGCAGAAACTGGCGCCCTACGTCACGAATGTGAAGGCCAGGTTCCGCCACTGGGTCGAGCATTTCGATCTCATCGTCGACAAGTGCTTCCGTTCCGGGGGCGCGGCCGATTGGGCCACGATCTTCCGGGATCGCGTTTCCCCAGCGTTCAGGCTGATGGCGCCTGTCATCGGACGCTCGGGGCGCATCGCCAATATTCACGCAGTATCGCAGTTCAAGTTCCCGAGCCATCCGAACATCCTGATCTGTACCGATGTGCTCAAGGAGGGCGTGGACATGCATCTGTTCTGCGACAGGGTCATGCATTACGGCGTCGCCTGGACGTCGGGCGACCTGGAGCAGCGGATCGGACGCGTCGACCGTTTCGGGAGCCTCATCAGTCGTCGGCTCCAGTTCCACCATGCGGAGAGCGCGCTCGCAACGCCACGGCTGAACGTGGCGTTTCCCTATCTTGACGGTACGCTGGACAAGTACCAGGTGAACCGTGTCATCCGCGAGAAGATAGTCAGTGATCAGCGGATGGACCTGGGCAAGCGCAAGGACGAGCTGGGAGAGGTCGATCTTGCCGATCTGTCGGGCGACGAATCGTCTGCGGTCGTATCGCCCGAAGTCACGAGCAAGGGCGACGGCGTGTTCTTTCCACCGGAGGTCTTCGTCAGGATCAGCGGCGAGGGTGAGGCCCTCCGTCTTCACGCCGGAATGCGGCTGAAGGATGGTGCGGACATCGTGCTGGTACGGACGAGGATGGATGAGACAGCGGACGAGACCCTGCTTCCGTTGCCTGCCTACGAGGCGGTTCTGGTCCGGCGCGCCGTTAACCGGGTGCATGGAGAGCTGCGCTGCTCGACAACGAAAGGCGAAGGCACGGGGCTGCTCTGGACCGAAGAGTTCATGGTTGCGCGCGCTTTCCCGACACAGGGCTCGCCTGCTGACGAGCTGGCGGCACACGGCGGACCTTACGGGTTGAGGCAAGCGCCGGCCCGGACTTTTTCGTTTGACGTCGGGAGCAATACATGTGTTGCCGCGGTTACAGCAGACGATGTCGGGCCTGCTGGTAACCAGGACGCACTCGTGAGGCTGGAGTCGATCGGCGAAGCATTCTGGATGCTCCGGTGCTTCGTCCAGCCGGTGGAAGCTTGCGACTTGAAGTCCAGGCGCAACGGACTGCAGTCATGGCTGGCCGAGCGAAATGCGGCAAGGACGTTCGGGTACCTGATGGAAGACGGTGGCGACGTCTGGTTCGCACTCGTTGTCCGAAAGGCTGGTGGCGCGGAAGTGCCGCTGCTGGATCGTCTGGTTCCACGAGTTGCGCGCATGGCGCTGTTCTACCGCCGAAGGACTGTGGATCCGCGTTCGGGCGTCCGCCGTTCATTGACTGCATTTCCGTGCACGACACAACATCTTCACTGGACGAATCGTATGAGACAAAGCGACGTGCTGGCCTGCGGCCAGATCCTGACGGGAGTGCAAGCGTGGTTCGAAGAGGCGTTCGAAGCTGTCCTTGGTGAGCTGTACGGGCCGAACGTGCCGACGGCCGCGCGCGGCTTGACCACGCAGCCGCTGACTTTCCTTCCGGGCGGCGTTCTTCACCTCGTCGCCCAGGGCCCCGAACATTTCGCATTGCAGGCCTTCCTTGATCTCAATGGGACCATGGCTGGCAACGGGATGCCTGGCGGTCCCGGAATGTGGTGGGAGCTTGTAGTGAGTTCCAATGTCAGGGGGCCCAAGCCGAGGCTTCGCTCGTCGGAAATCGAAGAGTTGCCACATGTGCTGTCGGTGTGGGAGACGGACGTGCGTGAAGGTTGCGCAGCAGGCACCTGCGTCGACGAGCGCGACTACAGATATCTGGCATTGCGCCATTCGCCGGCAGCATGGGATCGTGCTCGCGGACGCATGCTGCAAGCCTGGGTAGAAGCATTCGGGAAGATGCGTGAGCTGAACAACTTCCAGCGCGTTCGATGCCGGGAAGTACTGTTCGACGCGCTGGTGCCCGGCGGCGCGGAGACGCTGGAGCAGTAGCGGCCACGCATGGAGTGTGATGCTGCATCGCCCTGGCAGTGGCACCTTCATGCACGAGCGGCAAGGACAGTGCCCACCCTGTCGCGGTTCTGAATGCACTCTGCAATGGTGGTACCAAGTCGACGTCAGGCAATCCAACAAGTTCAACCAGAAGGAGTACTCGGCAACATGATCCTGACAACGCTATATCACTATCTCAACGATTTTTTTCGGAATGGTGTGCTAACCCATGCACCTGTCACCTGTCGCACCGAAGAATCCGCTCCGGCCCTGGGGCCGGGCAGGTCATTGTTCGAACACATGACAAGAGGTCGACCGGAAATCCGCGCACAGCAGGCGCTGTATCCGCATCTTTGTGCATGCTATCCCCAGACGCGGCGAGAATGGCGGTACCAGAACACATTCATCGATTTCTGGATTCCTGGCGCTGATGGCCAAGATGTGGCCATCGAGCTGAAACACTACAGTCCCCACCAGACCAGGAAGCTCGCAACGCTGCTTGGCCCGTCGAAAAAGCGTCACTTCAACCTGGTCGCCGACTACGAAAAGCCACGTCCAGCCGGCAGTGTCCTCATTCAGATCGGGCTGTACACGGCAGTAGAGGATCTGGACAGATCTGCTCCGAAGACTTACTCCAGCGTTCCATTCGTGAAGTCATATGTCAGACGGCCCGTCCCGCCAAGCAGGTACGAGCCGCTTGCACGGGATGACCTTCGCAACTGGAGCCATCTGTCGAATTACGTCACGCCAGCCGGCCCGGCGACGCCCGCGGATTTCGTCGTCCCCAGCGGCCCACATGTCTTTGGCACCCAAGGAAACATGGTCACGGGGCGTGTACCTTTTTTGCTGCTTGTGGCACGTTAGTCCATGCACTCGTGGCAGCAGGTTCATCTCGAAATATTGAAGCAAGCAACGATTCAATCGTGCGGGAATGTATGCTAACGAACGCATACTTGTACCGAGAGGCGTATGGAATCTTCGCTAAGTGCACCAAAGAAGAACGATCAAAACAACTAACCATGGCAAACCTTCCGTGCTTCGCTTCGGCGGAACTTGAAGCCGCGTGCAAAGTACTCGGCAATACTACGAACGGGCTGACTGGCACCGAGATCGCTCATTTGTTATCCGAGATTGGAGTGGCTGACACCGCCCCATCATTGACCAAGTGGAAGCGCCTGTTCAACGCTTTGGCCGAAAAGCAGAACCAGGTCCAAGCGGGTAATTTTCTGATCCAGTTCATCAACAAGGCCATGGACCCGGCTAAGTATGTTTCGGGACCTGAGCTCTTTCACTGGCGCCGGGATGGCCTCAATGTTGCTCTTGCGTTCGCTGGATACAGAGTACGAAATGATGGCAAAGTCGCGCACACGACGCGGGAATCGACGGTAGATGGCGCTCGTGCTCGCGCTGGCCGCCTGCGGTCTCTGCTTGAGAGCCGCGGTATCCACACTGAGGTACTCAAGTATTGCAAGGCAGATCTACTTGAAGAGAACTATTTTCATGCGGTGCTTGAAGCCGTAAAGGGCATGGCCGAACGGCTGCGACTCATTTCAGGCCTTGGGTCAGACGGTGCCGAACTCATAAATGCTGTGTTTTCGGTAAAGACGCCAATCCTAGCAATTAACTCGTTCAGGACAGACACCGAGCTAAGTGAGCAGAAGGGAATCGCGAACATGTTAGCTGGCATTTTTGGTGCAATACGAAATCCTGTTGCCCATGCGCCGAAGACGACTTGGCCCATGCCGGAGCTGGACGCGATTGATGTGTTTGGTATCCTGTCCTACGTTCATCGAAAGTTGGATGTGGCTACTCGGCGATGAATCAACAACCACTGCTACCGCTAGCTGATTACCAACGTATCTATCAGGTCATCTATAGCGTTCTTGAGGCATCCGGTATCGCAGTTACGCATCGTGCCTGCATTTTTTTTGCAGCAGTTGGAGCGAGCATCCTGCGGAAGTATCACGACCTTCCTGCAACGATCAGTGCTGGCTGTATGGCGCTCATGGTTGATGAGCAGCGGGCGAACGTTGTTATATATGGCCGAGATGAAAACGACGTCTTCGTGAACGATGAAAGGGCGTTTCATGCATGGGTCGAGTGCGATGGCTGGCTAATCGATTTCATGGCTCCTATTATGGGTGTCGCATTGCGCAAAGACGGAGTCGAGTGGCGTGTTCCTCGTAGGATGCTGCAAAAGCGTCTGATTGATCGAAAAGTCAGCCTCGGAGAGATTCAGCACGTCGGCGAGTTTTTTGCCAGCCACGATCATGCTATTACTGAGTCGCTCCTCGATGGCCAGTCTGTTCAGTTCCTTGATCTTATGAATGCCTGTATGGCTTGGTATCGCAGGCCGCCGAAGGCACTCAAGAAAATTGCATTGGCAGACAGCCAAGGGCCGACGAAGAAGTTAACGTTATGCGCGCCGTCGATAGACGGCGTTTGGTAACGCTTTGCGATGGGTCTCCAGGAAAAGCATATGGCAGTTTTTGCTTTCGATGGTAAGGGCACCGTTGAGGCGCATGAGCTTCCCAGCGGTGATATGGCCGTTTGGCACCGGATGAGCGACAACCTGCGCGATATCGTGGAACCGATCTGCCGGGGGCGAGTCCATTGAAAGGCCGAGTTTAATAACTGGATCGTGCTTCGTCAGTTCGTGGGCGCCGTGCTGTCAAACTTGGAAGCCCAAGGCACCACGTGGCGTATTCTTCAAGGGATTACCCGATGCGACTGACGCTCGGCCAGACCATGCTGATCTACAGCGTGCGATCGACAAATAGGTCGGCGCCAACGAAGACGGGGCTTGGCGAGCGAACGTCCACTCTTTCGACCTTGTTCGCTTGTTTGCACTCTGCTGATGTTGGGTTCTTTGAGAAGGTGCCAGGAAGATTAGGTCTGAATGGCCTCAAAAATAATACTTGCGCTGTTGTTTGCAATGCGGGCAGGTATGAATCAGTGATGCAACGACTGACGACATATGAGGTGTGAGCGCGACATTGCCGTTGTAATGCCCATCGCTGTTTGCCACGGCAGGCCCCGTACCGCTGGCGAGTCCAAGTGGATTGAACGGTTGCGCGCTCTCGAAATCGTGAGGTGCTGTGTTCAGCCGGTTGAAGGCGTATGGGCCGGCGGCGTCCGGCGATCCCCACCCGAACGCACTATAGGCGTTGATCGCATCGGGGCGAGGATGGCCGTCCCCATTGACGACATAGCAGTGCGCTCCCGTACTGGAGCCGTGGATCCGGGTACCGTACGAATAAACAATCTTTGGCGTGCCAGCCGTCGGTATATGAGCCGTGGCCTGGATGGCTAGGGCCGCAGTCTTCGGGATCCAACTGTCCGAGCCGTGGTGCGTAGCCACCATGCCAACGAAGGTGGGCACCGCTTGGTTGCCTGCAATCGCCTTCTTGCGCGTCTGGAGCGAGGGCAGGTGCTGGTAGCCGGCATCACCAGGCAGCAGGATGTATTCTTCCTTGGCCGTGACGGGAGCCGCGCCCACCGCCGGGACGATGGGGGTCGGACCTGCGGGCAGGGGGGCCAACGCTGCGGCGCCAGAGACAGGCAGCGGCAGCATCCAGCCCCCGCTGCGCCATGCGGGTTTCCAGCCACTGGTTGCCGGGAACCAGATCGCACCGCCGGGGCCCAGCGCGCTCGGTCTGGCGGGCGCGGCCCATATCGTACCTGGGGTGGGCGAGACGCACATGACATTGTCGACCGGGACCCCCGAGGCGCCGGACGGGAAATCCACGATGCATCCGCCCAGATCGACGAAATCGGTCGCCGACATCGCCCATCCCCCCGGCCATGGTTTGCCACTGGGTAGTGCTGGCTTATCGGTTTTGCCACCGGGGTGGCCCGGTACGGGAAGTCCGGCTGCAGGAATCCAGCAAGCCCTGATAGATCGCCCGATCGTCGGCGCTAATACCTTCCCCCACACAGTGGCGCCTCGCGGGGGAGATGGGTGCCACAACCACATTGGTCGTGTGGTAAGAGGGACCGCTACGGAGTATCTCCAGGGAGTGTGAGCCGCCGTGTCGAACCATGCGGCTTCTAGGTGATTGCTCACGATGACAGCGCGGGGACGGGCAGGGCCGGCTGCAGTAGTCGGTGCAGACCGGGACGCGAATATCGCAGGCCACGCCGCGGCGGGCGGGCCAGCCGGGTCGTCGCGTGTGCGTACGTGCACGGCCAGGCAGTCATCGTTGACCGGCGCGCCCGTGCCGCGTTCGACATAGCCGAACGGCAGATTCAGGTGTGTCGGTCCCGAGCTGATGGGCCACAAGGCCAGCGCGCCGCCACGGGGCGCAGCGGCCAGCAGCCGCATATAGAGTTCGCGCGCCGATACGCTGCCGAGCACCTGCTGAGGCGCGAGCCAACGCCGCTGCCACGCTCCGCCGACCTTGCGGACCATTGCGTAGTGATCGTAGTCCCAGTGCGACAGGATCATGCGTGGATCGTCGCACACACACGGGTTGGCGCAGGAGGGGGCCGTGTTCTCGTTAGCCGGTAGTGGCGCGCCGAAGTCGACATAGGCGACGATGCCGTCCCGGCCGTAAAGCGCCATGTTGTTGCCTGCCCCGACCATGTTGACGCCGACGAAGGGCTGCGGGCCGCTGCCGCTCCACGTCATGGGATTGCACTGCGACTGCGCCTGAGGCTGCCCGGGCCTGAGTGCCACATGGGGGCCAGGGGAGCCGGCAGGCGGTGGCGGTGCCATGGCCTGCTGTCTGCCCGCGACGATCGCGTTCATCAGCGCAGCGTGCCGGGATGACTTTGAGGTCGGCTGGTCGCGCCGCCGGGCAAAGGACAGCGGAAAGTCGCCGTCTGCAGCCTTCATGACGAAATGCTGGGACTCGTCCATGACGATACGTGGCATGTCGCCCCTGGGCGGACGTCCCTCCTCGCCGGCTCGCGGGCCGGCCTGCGGTTCTGCCTGCGGGAAGTGCAGGGCCTGCAGCAACGCATGAAGCGCGCGGTCCTCGACCGCGAGCGGTACGATGCGCAACAGCGTGCCACGTCGGGGTCGACCGTCCTGGTCGCTGGACAGTCCGATGCTCGTGTACACGATTTCGTCCAGTTTGGTCGGTTGGCGTGGCGCCTGTAGACTACCGCCGTCACGGTACTCGATGAGGTACCAGTCGCCTTCCCGCACGTGTTTGGCGCGAAGCAAAGTCGGGCTGGCAATCAGTTCCGCTAGCGCTACCGGAGCGGGATCGCTTTCCAGTAACGTACGCATGCCGTAGCGCAGGTGTGCATCGTAGAGACGCTGCCGCAGGTCCCTGGACAAGCCGTCGAACCCGTCCTGTATCCGGCTGTGGTTGCCCAACGCCTGTTCGAGCTGCCCCGGCAGTGCGCCGTGGCCCAACACACTCAAGTAGTTTTGCCAAACCTTGCGAAACCAATAGGCGCTGAGCAGTTCGAAGCCCAGCAGCGACGCGGGGGAGGCAACCTGGTGCTTTTTTCTTCTTTTTCCATTCGTGTATTCAGCGGCGGAGTCGCATTGGTAGAGAAATGCGAGCCGGACCTGCGAGCGACGCTCATTCGAGTAATCGTGAGCGGCACGCGAGGGCGACGTGCGGGCGCTCAGGATCTGATCTAGAAGTATGCTTGGCGACGACGACAATGGCTGCTCGCTTTCAAATATGGTCGAACTCGACCGATCTTGAAAGCATATCAGTTTGCCATACGAAAAAATTCACCCAGTGTCACCACTGAACAATTCGATTGGAGTGGAAAAGCAAGCCTGCATCAGACGAGCGCGTTAGCTACACGACCATCAATAAGCGGTCGTCGACGTCGATGTTGAGAGAATCCTGATCCCATCACTTTCATTGCAAATTTGCAAAATTTTCGCTAATGTAGTCGTAGGAGTTTCCAAAATAATCCCGCTATATCGTGAGAAGGGGCCGAAAAGATGGCATCGCTGAAGATACGGACAGTTCTATGTTTAACGATCTTCCTTTCTGGTTGCACGCATCTTGAGGACTGGCGCAATATGCGGAACCTGTCCGAGAGTCAGAAGCAATCGATTTACGATGCCCGAACTCAATGCCCGCGGCTGGCGATTGTCAGAGGTGAACTTCAGTTGGCTGCCATGCCAGTACTCGACGGCGGGGAAGTATTTAACACTAACAAAACCATCAAATTCAAAGGTGACCTAAACGACAGGGATATTATCACCGGCGTGTGGTACCAACGAGCATGCTTGCTCGCGCGACTCAATCCGCAGTTTAAAGAAGTGGAAGCCTCGAAAAACGAGGTGTTCAAGGCGGCGGAGAACTGGCCAACGTTCGATGCCGCGAACTACGCTCAACTGATTACCACCTATCGATCGGCGAAGGAAGCGCATATTGCGGAGATTCGCAAGAAGTATGGCGGTAGCGTAGTGGGCGAAGCCATTCCGCTTTCAGTGTTAAATGCTGCCATGCCCTATCAGGATTTTCTCAACATTGTGACGGTCGACGTCAGTGTCAAAACCGGCGAAAAATTCATGCTGAAGGGCCAGAAAATCGGTGGGTCTGCGGCAAAGATCTGCTTGAAAGGCAATGAATACTCGACTGCCATCCGGCCTGCCCTCGACCAGACCAGAACGGCCGCGATCGCAATTGGCGGAGGTAAAATGACAGCGGCCGAGGGTATCGAGATGATTGTGATGTCGGTCTACGAAGCTGGGACGATTCGCCTGCTGGACGCCAAGGAGGCCAGCGATCGGCAAATCGCTCCGGTCAGCTGCACCGTCGACCATGCGGAAGAGACAAAGCGACCCGCAGCGCCGAAAGATGATCAAGGCAAGCCGCCTGCCGACAAGAAGCCCGAAGTCACCGCCCCCGCTGATAAGAAGACACAGGATAAACAGGCTGACAAGACTACAGTAGCAAATGTGCCTTTCGCGATTGCGCTTCAAACGGTAATGCGGTGACCCCTCATGAGCCTGAGTCTCGAGCTAATCATCCCAGTCGCGGTTGCCCTCTACGGCATGCACCAGGATGATACTTGCACCATTACGCCGTCGAAGTACCCACTTGCCGAGAACGTTTGCCAGGGCCTGCGCGCCGGCCTGCACGATGGCTGCAAACGCTTGCTGAGCGTCCCCCTCAGATCTGGTATCTCATTGGTCGGGGGCTACTCGGTAACGCCAGCAAACTTTCCTCCTCTAGTCAAGAAAAAGATCGGGGAGGCTTACGGGGCCTGCGAAAAGTTCTGGAGTGGTGCAATCGGATTTCCGGAGTATAGAGAAACGTTGGCAACGAAAGCCAGCGTCCTAAACGAGCTGTTCAGGGCGGTCAACCTGACAAAACAGGCAGAGCGCACGAACGACTCCATCACGGCTGCGGGGGCCGACGGCAACGCGGTGAAGGATACAAAATTCGTCGAGAGGGATCTCGAGAAAGAATGCAGCAAGGTGTCGGACGAAGGCACCGACGCCTGCCTAGCGACGCCTCCTTCGGTTCCTGCGCCACCCGTAGCACCACCGCCCACGGAATTCAAGATTCTTGTCGATGAAGTGAAAAGACTGAGAGCCGAAGTCGAAACCATGTCAAAAAACGTGGCGACGCTGGTCCCGAGGCAAGATTCCTCGCTCCACGCATCATGGACGTCGGTAATGCAAATTCATTTTGATACCGGCAGCCATCAGGTAGTGCACGCTGATTGTAAGCGCCTTCGGTTGAAAATCACCGAGTTTGGCCGCAGAGCTAGACAAATACTTATCCATGGGTCGGCCGACCAACGCGGCGGCGGCATCGCCAACGATAGTTTGAGCATGCGACGCGCTGCCGCGACCGCAACTTGCCTTACGATGTCTAAAACAGGCGAGGCGATGATGATTCAGCTAGTCGGAACGGGAGCGTTGCCCACGGCGGCGTCTGACTATGCTCAGGTACGTGCGGCAACGATCTTCATCGCGCCATGAGTAGTGACCGGTGCGACCACAGGGCCAGCGTAAAAAACAAAAGGCGAGCTAGTTTAGTTAACTGGTATCAGCCATGGTATTGATGAGGCAGTTGATAGCGAGATTCTTTTGAATTCATTGGTTTAGCTGAGCCGTTGATCATCGAGTGGGAGTGACGGGAGTATCTAAGTAACTGATTTTGAAGTGAAAACTGAAGTGTTGTTGATCATTCTGCGTGAATGATCAACAGCTCTTTTATTTGTCGGACGTGCATGTCCGAGCAGTGCTAAGCAAAAGATTCAATATTATTAAACATGGCACAGAATCTGGGACGCTGCCGTTGGAGTATGCGCATACCAGCGTGCCGCTCGCTACTAATCATGGTATCGGCTTGTGCCAAGGTTTTGATTTCAAAGCGAAAAGCGGCCAGTAAATGGCCGTTCTCAGACGTGGCACTGAAAGCCCGAAAACGCCTTGTGGGACTCCACCCAGCAGGCAGCATAACGCCCGTAGGCCCTGAGATGCACATGGCGTTGACGCAACTGCCTTTCAGACTGATGCCTTCGCGGAAGCCGCGTTAGGAACTAGCGGCGCGGTGGCGTCTACAACTCGAGAAGGGCAAGCTGCTAAACGGGAGCGCATCGACCTCCGAGTAGTGCAGCACACGCATTTGCGGCGCTGACCCGTAGAAATTACTGGGTCTGAAGAAGCTTGCGCCGATCAACTTGATGACCGCATGTTGTAAAAATGCATATCTGGTGTTCGGCGCGTTGCTGGTGGCGCGTCACCGGCGCCTGCTGTTTGTGCACCTGGCTGCAGTCGCCTGGGGCGCCGGGATCGAGTTGCTGGGCGCGGTCTGCCCCCTGACCCCGCTGGAGGTGTGGCTGCGCATGCAGGCCGGCGGGGCGGGCTACAGCGGCGGCTTCATCGACCACTACTTGCTGCCGCTGATATATCCGGGCGCGCTGACGCGCACGGTCCAGCTTGTGCTGGCCGCAGGGGCGCTTGCCATCAACGCGGCCTTGTACTTCCGGGTCTACCGCCGGCGGACGATGGGGCCGACGCGCTGAAGCGCGGCGCGCTTATTGACAGGCGAGAGCCGTGGACTTGCTCATCTCGAGCGTGCTGTCATAGTCGGGCCGGTCCTCGGGTTTGGGCGCGTTGCAGCAGGCGAAGGCCGTGCGCGCCAGGATGACGTAGCATGCCTTGAGCGCGCCATTCTTGACGGCGGCCGCGTCGTTTTTCTCGTTTTCACTGGTCCAGCCGTCGATCGTGATGTCGCCTTCCTTACTTTGCCGCAGGATATTGAAGGAGTCAGGACTCATGCGGATCGCGGCTTCGCAATGGTCGAGCTTGTCATAAAGGGCGACGAGCCGGGCGGGGGCGCCGCCCTTTTGCGCCGCCGCCTTCTTGTTGGCGAGCGCATTCTTGTAGCCCGGTGTGTCCAGGCAATAATCGGGACCGCAGTTGCAGGTGGGGTTCGCGAACGCAAGGCCCGGCATTGCCAGGGCCAGGGAGAGGGCAAGCAGTCGTTTCATGTGCATTCCTTTCGGTTGGTAGGGGACGAGCTGCAGGTGGACAGGCCCGTGTCATGGCCGCAGCGGGTCGAGTGACCGGAAATCCGCGGGAGTATTGGGGAACTGGCCGCCTCCGGAACGGTCGAGTTTGACCAGCGTCGCCCGGTGCAGCGAGCGGTCCGGCGTGGCCGCCACGTGCCAGAGGAACAGCGCGCGGCGGCGGATGTGGCCCAGCGCCAGGTCGTCGAGCAGATCGACGAACTCGATTTGCTGCGGCAGCGGGGTCGATGCATGCAGGAGCACGTGGGCGGCGGCCGGCGCGCCCTGGGTGTCGTCCGTGCACACGAGCGAGTAGACGCCCGGTGGCGGCGGGGTGATCGGGCGGTTCACCAGCCTTACCCGCACCGACAGGTCACGCGGGTCGTGGCCGGGCGCCGGGACAAAGGAGACCGTGATCGCCAGCTCGTCGCCATCCTTGTAGCGCAGGGGCGCCTCGTCCCCGCCCGGCGGCGCCTTGCGCAAGCGATCCAGGGTAATGGAATAGGCCTGGCTGGAGTCGATGAGGTAGGTCGCCGGCCCGGCTGCGGACGGCGCGCAGTCCGCGATGGCAACCGGTTCGGGCTCGGTCTGGCCGTCGGGCTCGCGCGACGCGTGTGTCAGCCTCAGCGTGCCCTGGCCAGTGGTGCCGGCGCGGAAGCGGCCCGCCCTGGCGCCCGGCGCCGGCGCGCCGCCAAGCAGGGCCCCGAACGCGAGGTAGATCGGCGTATCGACGCCATATTCCACACGGTCGGTGGACAGCTTCCAGGCGAGTCCGTCCTTGTCGCGCTGAACGTCCTGGCCGCCGGGACCCGACAGCGCGCGGTCGTACGAGGGATCGGCGAACGCCAGGGTGGCCGCCTGCAGCGGCACGCTGGGCGCGTCGGCCTGGCGCAGCGGAATCGGCAGCACGATCGAGCGCCGCGTTTCGGGGCGCATGCCCGCTAGCGCCCCCCAGCTTTCCGGCTCCAGGTTGAAACTGTGCGAGGCCGGGACGTTCAGCGGGGCGGCATGGCGGGCGCAGACGATGCTCAGGCTGAGCCGGGTATCGCCATCCGCAGCCAGCAGGCGCTCGCGCAGTTGCCGCGCAGTGTCGTCGGACATGCCGTACAGGCGCAGCTGCACGCGCTCGCCTTGCAGCTTCCACTTGGCAGCCTGGAAGCGGTACGGAAAACGATCGGCCACCAGGCTGGCGGTGGGAAGGTCGCGCCCGCCCGGGCATTCCACGATCAGGCCCATCTCGGTAAGGTGCCTGAGCAGCTGCGGGCCGTCCAGGCCCGGACTGCTGGCAAGCAGGCGGATCGACCAGTTCGCCCATCCGCCCTTGTGCCGCAGGTCGGACTGCAGCACCTCGAAGCCCAGCCGCAGGTGGATGCTCGCGAGCCCGGCGCTCGCCTGCACCCGCAGCACGGTCGCGATCCCGGAGAACCAGCGGAACGGCACCGGCTCCTGGCCCAGGCCATCGTTGTCGTCGAGCGCGACGAAGGTGCGCCTGCCATGGGTTTCGAAGCGCTGCGGCAGCGGTGCGATAGCCAGTTCCGCCGGCGTGGCGGCGGACAGCACGACGCGCGGCAGGGCCACCGAGCGCGGGGGGCGCAGCTGCCGGACCAGCGCCGGGCCGCCGTGCGCGGCCCGTCCCAGCCAGGGACTGAGCGGATCGAATCCGTCCACGGTCTCGGGGCCTGTGATTATCAGCGCGTCGAATTCCGCCTGCATCGCGCCCGGGCGCAAGCCCAAACTGCTCCGTTCGAGGTAGGGGGGGACGATCGGCGCGACGCTGCCGCTGGTGGCCCGGCGTAGCGCCGAGGCCAGCTCATCCGCGCGCGGGGCCAGGGCGCGGGCGTGCGAGGCGCTCAGGTGGCGCGCGGGAGGGCAGTTCAGCGGAAGGCCTCCAGGGCGCTCGAAGATGGTCTTGCGTCCCAATGCGTAGAAGACGGCGTGTTCACCGTCAGATGCGGCCCAGGCCTGGTGCGGCAGCGAGAGGCTGGCGACGCGGCCGGAAAAGCCCGTGCCATTGTCTCCCGGGTAGTGTACCCCCGCCTGGGGTGGCACGCGGACCGGGTCCTGGAACGGCCGGTCCTCGCCCATGCCGAGCGATGCGGCGGCCGCTTCCTCGGCGCCAGCGGCGGTGGGCCAGCCCAGCGAAGGCGACGCGAACAGGCCTGCCTGCACCGCGGCGCGAGGCGGGCGCACGCGCAGCGCCGGGTCGTCGAGGTCGGCCGGGAAGAAGACGTCGGTCCAGTCCAGCGAGCGCGGGCCGCGGACCACGGCAATTGCGGTCACCGGGTCCAGCAGCATGCTGTCGGCGATGCCGCGCAGGCGCGCCGCGCCGGCGCCCTTGGCGCCGGCCGCCAGATCGGGCAGGTCGCCCGGCCGCAGCGCCTCATCCTTTTGACCCGTGCGAGCCAGCGCATACAGCATGGGCGCCGCGCCCGGCGCTGCAAGGCGCGATGGCGGCGCGCCGTCGGCCGCATCTTGCGCCGGGGGCTGTAGTCGCACCGTGGCATGTCGGCCATCCGGCCGGCTAGAGACGAGCAGCGCCCGCATGCGGGACTGCAGGTCGAGCGGCGCCGCGGGCTTGTAGTCGCGCCACAGCGTGGACAGGGCCAGGAGCGAACGTAGCCAGAACGGCGTCTCTTCCATTGGCACGCCGCCTTGCGGCCCGCGCAGGAAGACCTGCTCGACCGGCGTCAAGGCGCGCAGGTCGGTGTCAGGTCCGGGCGGCGCCAGGCTCGCACCGAGGGCGTTATCGAGGGCGCGCCGCAACTCGACGGCGTCATGGGTTTTCACGCTCAAGGTCCGCGGCGGCTCGGTGGACAGCTTCATCGGCAGGCCCGCGACCCAATCGATGTCCGGAGCCGTCCAGGCGCGCTTGACGGCGCCGGCCTGGCGGAATGGGCCGGGCGTGGGCATGCTGGCGTTTCGCTTGCCGTTGGCGTCCACCGGACTGAGGTCACAGATCCAGGGCAGCGACAACTGCACGCCCGTATGCTGCGCGTCTTTGGACAGGAAGACAGCCGGCCCGGCGCCATTAACGATCCAGCTGTCGTTCCAGGCGCCCTCTATCCGCTGGTCGGGACCGAATTGGAGGCCCGCGATCAGGCGCTCGGCTATGGCGGCGACCGGAAAACCGGCAAGGGCATGGGCGCGCAGGCCGATGCCCGCCTTGACGAAGACCGGCGACGCGAATTCCGGCGATCCCGGCTGTTTGCGCTCGTCGCGGTAACGGCCGGCGAAGGCGTGGGGCCGGCGGTCCTTGCCGCTGGTCGGCGTCTGCAGATCGCGCCGGCACGCTTCCGCCAACGCGCGCGCGCCGGCCACGACGACATGGTCGAGGCAGGTCCACTGCAGATATTCGCCAGGCGTGGCGGCAGAACCCACGCGGTGCCGCACGAGGGCGTGCAGGACCCATGGCCGCTCGAGCGCCATACCGCCCGCGCGCGGCCCGCCCAGCGGAGCCAGGCAGGAGGTGGGCAGGGGCGCATCGACCAGCACGATGCGCTGGGTATGGGTCAGCGCATGCTCGCCTTCCGGCTCGATGAAGGCCGTCACGGCGCGTCCCCCGACCTGGCCCGCGAGTGTCGCGGGATCATTGGGCAGCGAAGCGACTGGCCAGCTGATGCTGCTGCTCGCCTCGCCGGCCAGGCTCAGCGTGATCGCGGATTCGACCCTCGCTTGGTCCGAGCCGGACACGATCTGGATCCGGTGGCGAAACGCGGTCACCGAGAGCGGATCCGACTTGGCCTTGCCCAAGTCTCCGGTGGCGAGCAGCTCGCCCAGTCCCGACCCGGCGGCGAAGGTTCCACGCTTGACGTCGGTGGGCGCGATGTCCGCAACGACCATGCGCAGCCGCGCCTGGAGCGCAGTCGCCGTCATCTGCAGGCCGGCGATGGGCTCGACCCGTCCCGGCGCGCCCTGCGGCGCGGGCAGGTCGATCGCCACCAGCCCCTGCATGTGGTCGATGTCGACCGTGAACGCCGGCAGCCGGTGGTTCAGCCAGCGCAGTAGGCTCGCCGCGCCGAATTCCAGCGCCACCAGGGCCAGCCGCAGGGTTTCAGCGGGCGCGGCCTCCTTCTTGTCGTCTCCGGTCCAGATCGCCTGCAGGGCGCCACTGAGCGTCAGCAGCGGAACGGGCGCGGCCAGGCCGCCCTGGGTCGTGAGCGCCAGCTGGCTCAGCAACGCTTCGCGCAGCGCGAGTCCCGACCCGGGCAGCTCACCGGGGAAGGAGAAGCGCACCAGCAGGTCGCCCGTGGCGGTGGCCGTGGCCGCGCCGCCGGTGAAGCGGCTGGGCTGGCCGAACAGCATCAGCGAGAGGCTGGCGCCGGCCAGGGCGGGCCCGCCGGCCTCGGACCTGCCCGACAGCTCGAGTTCGAGCCAGGCCGATGTCGTGTTCGAGCTGAAGCCCGGCGTGGGCGCGCCGACGCAGCCGCCCAGCGCGACCGTCAGTTCCGGCAGGTGGAAACGCAGCGGGACCTTGCCGGGCGCTGCGTGGTAGCGCCAGGGGTAGGGCGTGTCCGCGATGGTGTGGACCGCATGCCAGGTCGCGGTCTCGAAACTGAGCTCTTCACTGCCGGGTGTATGGGGCAACAGCTGCACGGCGACCGGGTTGGCGCCGTCATAGGCACGCTCGGGACCGAAGCCCGGGCGTGCGTTGCCGGCGTCGAGGTCGCGCGACAGTGTTCCCAGCACGACCGCGCGCACGATGCGCAGGGGTTGCTGCAAGTCGGCGCGGGCGAGCGTGAGGTCGAGCAGGCGCAGGGGCCGGAAGCGCACGGCCCCCAGGTCGATGTCGTACAGCGGGCCCGCGCCGCCGGCCGCCGGATCGTTCGCGAAGCGCCACTCATAGGTCGAGGCCGGGAGCACGTCGGCATCGAAGGCTTGCTGCAGCGGCCCGCCGGCCAGCTCCTGGCGGCATGGCGCGCCTTCGGCTGCGGGCCGGAACGCCAGTACCTGCTTGAATGCGGCGTCGAAATCCTGCAGCGGGGCGGCCGGTTCGACCAGCGGAAGATCGCAGAACCAGAGGGAAAGGCGGCGCGATGCGCCCGCCAGTTGCGCCGCGCCGGTCCGTACGGGCACAGGCGCGCGCAGGGTCGCGC